>JAYTAJ010000131.1:0-2084 GCA_043737575.1 Myxococcales bacterium
CGGCGCCGTCGGGCGCGGTGTAGCCGGTCGAGTCGATCGCGACCTGCGCGGTCGAGAAGAACTTCAGGAGGCCGCGCTCGCTGAAGTAGAACTTCACCCCGGGCGCGTAGTGGCGCAGCCGCGGACCGTCGCTCGAGCTGGCGCTGCCGGCGAAGTCGCGCTCGAGCCCGAGCCGCAGCTCGAACAACAGCTCGATGCGCGGCGTCAGCCCGTAGCTCGCGACCAGATCGAACGAGAACGGGACCCGGCCCAGGCAGTACGACGCGTTGCCGGTGGTCCCGCCGTTGGTGTCGCGGTCGCCGCAGAACTCGTCGTCGTAGGTCTTGATGAAGCGGGCGCCGGTCACCAGCGACAGCGCCAGGCCGAACTGGCCCTTGTGGTTGGCGCGGGCTTCGGCCAGCGGCGCGGTCTCGGGCTGACTCTCCATGAGCTTCGGCTCGCCGTCATCGGCGATCGCTGGACCCGCGCCGAGCCCCAGCGCCACAGCCACGACCGCCCCCACGGTGCATCGAGGTGCTGCCATCGCCGGCGACGCTACCACAAGCAGCGCGGTCGCTGCCGACCTGCTACCCTGCGGCCGTGATCACCCGTCGCCGCCTGCTCGGTGCCGGCCTCGCCAGCGCCGCGACCCTCGCCCTGCCGCGGCGGGCGCGCGCGATCGGTCCGGGCTCGAAGCTGCGGGTCGGCCAGCTGTCGCTCGGGACGCCGTCGCCGCGCGGCAACGCCTGGCGCCGGATGGCGTGGGAGCTCGACAAGCGCACCTCGATCGCGGTCGATCTCGAGTCGCCGATCGTCGTGCCGACCGCGCCGACGCTCCATGAGTCGCCGCTGCTCTATCTTTCGGGCGACCGCGACTTCGCGGTGCCCAGCCCGCCCGGCATCGAGGCGCTGCGCCGCTTCCTCACCTTCGGCGGCTTCCTGTTGATCGACTCGGCCGAGGGCACCCTCGACGGCGCCTTCGACAAGTCGGTGCGGGCGCTGTGCGCGGCGCTCTACCCGACGCCGTCGACCGGCCTCGAGCTGGTCCCGTCCGATCACGTCGTCTACAAGTCGTTCTACCTGCTCGAGCGGCCGATCGGTCGGGTCGCGCTGTCGCCGATCATGGAGGGCATCACCCGCGGCGGCCGCCTGGTGGTCGCGTACGTGCAGAACGATCTCGGCGGCGCGTGGTCGAAGGACAACCTCGGCAACTACGACTTTCCGTGCGAGCCCGACGGCGAGCGCCAGCGCGAGCTGGCGTTTCGCATGGGCGTCAACCTGGTGATGTACGGGCTGTGCCTGGACTACAAGACCGACCAGGTCCATGTGCCGTTCATCATGCGGCGCCGGCGCTGGCGCCCCGATGATGGCGGGCAAGCGCCGCCCGTCAAGCCGTGACCCTCGAGCTCCTCGACGATCGAGTCCGCTGGCTGCTCGCCGCGACCGCCGTGGTCGGGCTCGCGGTCGGCGCGATCGCGCTGCGCCGCCGGGCGCCGCTGGTGGCGACGATCGCGCTGATCGCGCTGATCGGCGCGGCCGGCGCCCTCGCGGTCGAGGGGCTGATCGCGCTGACCGTGCGGTTCGCCGCGCCGCGCGCCGCCGAGTTCAACGAGCATCGCTGGGTCCTGCTCGCGCCGTGGCGTCGCCTCGGCCTGTGGCTCGGTTCGATCGCGGTCGCCGCGATCGCGGTGCTCGGGTGGCGCGCCAGCCGCGGCGCCGCGCCGATCCGCCGCGCGCTCCTGGTGTCGCTCCGCACCGCCGCGGCGCTGGCCGCGCTGGTGGTGTTCCTCGAGCCCGCGGTCGAGCTGCGCCAGGTCGCGCGCGAGCCCAACCGGGTCGCGATCGTGATCGACGACTCGCGCTCGATGGCGCTGCGCGATCTGCCGCGCGGCCCGACCCGCACCGAGCGCACCCGCGCCATGCTCGACGCCTCGGCCGACGCGTTCGCGAGCTGGCGTCGCCTGCACCAGCTCGACGTCTACACCTTCAGCGACGTCCTCGCCGCCACCAGCCTCGAGGCCGTGGCCCGGACCGAGCCGCGCGGGGACGCCACCCTCATCCGCAAGGCGCTCGAGGCGGTCCGGGCCCGCTACGACGGCCGCGAC
>JAYTAJ010000132.1:0-2083 GCA_043737575.1 Myxococcales bacterium
GGCCGACGCGCGGCGCCGCCCGCCGAGCGCGCGACCTGGGCGCCGTCGGCGACGATGTCACCGACCAGGCCGAACGCGTGCGTCAGGACGTTGCGCACCAGGTTCGAGACCGACACGCCGAGATCGGCGGCGCGCTCCTTCAGCTCGGCCTCGAGCCGCTCGGGGACGCGGGTGTGCAGCACGCGCTCCTTCTTGTCGTCGACGGCAGGCATGTGACACACGATGTATCACAACGTGTCACCTGTCAAGCGCGACCGCTTCGCCGCGGGCTCTGCTACATCGGTGATCGTGAACGCAACGCGGTCTCTGGTTCGTCCCATCACGCGCACGGACATCAAGGGTCCGGCGCTCTACGCGCCGATCCGCGACGACTATCGTCGCCGCGTCATCGAGCTGAAGCGTCCGCGCCGCGTGCTGGTCGGCGATCTGGTCAGCCTGGTCTTCGAGAATCGCCACACGCTGACCCTGCAGATCGAGGAGATGTGCCGCGTCGAGGGGCTGACCCGCGAGGACCAGATCGAGGCCGAGATCGAGGTCTACAATGCGGTGATGCCGACCGACGACTCGCTGGCGGCGACCTTGTTCATCGAGCTGCCGGCCGACGCCGACGCCCGCGCCGAGCTGGGCAAGCTGGTCGGCCTCGACGAGCACGTCGCGCTGACGATCGGCGAGCACCGCCTGGCCGCCGCCTTCGAGCCCGGCCGCTCGACCGGCGACAAGATCTCGGCGGTGCAGTACATCCGCTTCCCGCTGACCGCGGCGGCGCGGGCGGCGCTCATCGAGCCCGACACCGCGCTCGCGATCGTCATCGATCATCCCAGCTACCAGCACACGGTCGTCGCGACCGCCGCGCTGCGCGCCTCGCTCGCGGGAGACTACGCGTCGTGAGGATCGCGATCGCGGCCGCGCTGGTGGTGGCCGCGGGCTGCGGCGACGCCCACCGCGACGAGCTCGCGCGCAACGCTCGCTTCGACTGCCGCGATCGCACCGCCAGCTACGTCGCGGTCGGCTCGATCGTCGCCGCCGAGGTCGGCGTGATGATCGACTGCCGCGATCAGGGCCCGCGCATCGTGCGGTGGACGACGACCCGCGACGGCAACCGCGACGAGCACGCGGCGTCGCTCAGCGTCGGCGAGTTCGAGCGGCTGTGGGACAAGGTCGAGGGCGCGGGCTGGCGCTACCTGAAGGACTGCGACGGCACCGGTCAGCCCAGCGATCCGATGTACACGTTCGACGTCGTCGACTGGAACGGCCAGGCCAGCTTCGCGTGCACCAACGCCGGCGAGCTGCCGTACCCGTACCACATCATCGTCGACAACCTCGATCTCACCGCGGCCCAGCACGCGCCCAAGACGCCGGCGGTCAAGCGCGGCCCCGACGATCCGTGATGCCGTGACCGCCCCTCCTCTGCCCCTGCGCGATCGGCGCTGCGTGATCACGGGCGCCAGTCGCGGCATCGGCGCGGCGATCGCGCGGCGCTTCGCCGACGCCGGCGCGGCGCTCGGGCTGATCGCGCGGACCGCCCGCGATCTCGAGCTGCTCGCCACCGAGCTCGGCGCCCGCGGCGCCCGGGTCGTGACCGCCACCGCCGACGTGTCGCGCTCGGCCGAGGTCGAGCGCGCTGCCGCCACGATCCGCGAGCGGCTCGGCCCGATCGACGTGCTGGTCAACAACGCCGGCATCGTGCTGCGCAAGGCGACCGAGGCGATCACCGACGACGAGTGGCGCCACCAGCTGGCGGTGAACCTCGACGGACCGTTCTACGTCACCCGCGCGTTCGCCGCCGATCTGCGCGCGACCCGCGGCCGCGTCATCAACCTGGCGTCGATCGCCGGGCGTCAGGGCACGCCGCTCCTGGCGTCGTACTGCGCCGCCAAGCACGGCGTGATCGGGCTGACCCGCGCCCTCGCCGAGGAGTGGCGCGGCGTCGTCACCGTCAACGCGATCTGTCCGGGCTCGGTCGACACCGCGATGCTGCGCGCCGGCCATCCCGACGCGGCGCCGGCGATGACCGCCGACGACGTCGCGACCACCGCGCTGTTCCTCGCCGCCGCGGCGCCGACCGCGCTGACCGGCTCGTGCC
>JAYTAJ010000133.1:0-4852 GCA_043737575.1 Myxococcales bacterium
CTTGTGCGGCGGCACGCGGTAGACGGTCTGGAACACCTCGGCGGTCTCGCCGTAGTGGTAGCCGGCCTTGAACACCTTCACGTTCGCCTCGCCCAGCTCGGGGCGCTTGGTGAACTGCTGGTGGATGCGCCGGATCTCGGGCTCGCAGTCGCGCCCGTACATCCAGAACACCAGGCCGAGCGCGAAGAAGTTCTTCGAGCGGCCCTTCTCCTTGTTCGACAGCGTGGTGCCGTCGAGGGCGGTGACGGTCAGGTGCGAGATGTCGATCGCGTGGACGCGGTACTTGGACAGCGACGCGTCGTCGAGCGGGTTCGCGGTGTAGCCGGCCTTCTTGAGGTTGGCCTCGATGAACGCGCCGGAGTTGACGATCAGCGCGCCGCCGTCGACCAGATCGCGGAGGTTGGTCTTCAGCGCCGCCGGGTTCATCGCGACCAGCACGTCGGGCGCGTCGCCCGGCGTGTGGATCTCGCCCGACGAGAAGTGGAGCTGGAAGCCCGACACCCCGAACAGCGAACCCGCGGGCGCGCGAATCTCGGCCGGGAAGTCCGGGAACGTCGAGATGTCGTTGCCGGCCTCGGCGGCGGCCTTGGTGAATTCCGTACCGGTGAGCTGCATGCCATCGCCCGAGTCGCCGGCGAACCGGATCACGACGCGGTCGAGCTCTTGAGTCTTGGACTCCATGGGACCTCGATTGGTGGCGGACCGTATCGGTACCGACGCCTCGACGCAATCCCCACGCTTGCGAGGCTTGCGAGGTCCCGAGCAAACCGTGTATGTGTAGCTCGCTACGCACCCGTAGCTCAGCTGGATAGAGCGTTGGCCTCCGGAGCCAAAGGTCAGAGGTTCGAATCCTCTCGGGTGCACGCGGGTCGCGATCCTTGGCCAAGACCTTCGAGCAGATCACCGTCGACGCCGGCCTCCTGTCGCGCGCCGACGTGAGCCGAGCCCGGGAGCTGTCCGAGGAGCGCGGCGTGCCGCTCGCGGTGATCGCGATCCGGGAGCTCGGCGTCGACGAGGTCGCGCTGCTCACCGCGTTCCGCCGCGAGCTGCGGATCCTCGCGGTCGATCCCGGCGCGGTGCGGCCCGATCTCGAGGCGCTGCGCGAGCTGACCCGCGAGGTCTGCCGCCGGCTGTCGGTGGTGCCGCTGCAGGTGCGCGGCGGCGCGGCGCGCGACGACAAGGAGCTGTGGCTGGCGATGGCGGATCCGACCGACACCGCGGCGCTCGCCGAGGTCGAGCGCGCGACCGGCGCCGTCGTCGACGTCGCGCTGTTGCCGCTGTCGGCGATCGACGAGCTGATCGAGCGCGGCTACAAGGAGCTCAACACCCAGGTCGTGAAGCGCGAGGCGACGCGGCCGTTCGGCGTGCGGCGCCCGATCATCACGCAGCCGCACCTGCGCGCGGTCACCGACGATCGCCACGAGTCGACCGCGACGATGCCGTTCCACCAGATCGCCGAGGAGCCCGACCTGGCGCTGCGGCTGACGGCGCTGGTGAAGCTCCTGGTCGATCGCGGCGTGATCAAGGAGGACGACTACGAGGACGCGATCCGCGATCTGCTGAAGACCCGCGCTGACTGATCGGAGCCTGGTAGTGACGAGATCGCGACATGGGTGTCGACGGTTTCCTGCGATCGAGAACCCGCGGACACGCCGCGCGCCGGGCTAAGCGGTTGATCTGACGGACCGCGCCCGCCGTGAGGCCCGTGGCCCGCCGAGTGCAAGCAACCGAGATTGCTCGGACCTCCTGCGCTATATTCACCACGCGCATCGCCACTCCGAGCCGACGGATCCACGATGCCCGCGTCCGACATGAACCCCGCCTTGGTCCCGTGTGCGAGCTGCCGGCGCGAGCTGAGCGCCGCCGCGTTGTTCTGTCCCAACTGCGGCACGCCGCGGACCCGCGACGGCGTCGCCGACGAGCTGATCGGCGCGGTGCTCGGCGAGCGCTTCCTCGTCGTCGATCGGCTCGGCGCCGGCAAGTCCGGCATCATCTACCGCGGCGAGCACGTCACCTTGCGCCGCAAGGTCGCGATCAAGGTGCTGCATCACGAGCTGTCGCGCGACGATCTCGCGATCGAGCGGTTCCGCCGCGAGGCGACCTCGGTCGCCGAGATCGACAACGAGCACATCGTCGAGATCCACGATTTCGGCCGCACCAGCGACGGCCGCCTCTACCTCGCGATGGAGCTGCTCGAGGGCGAGACCCTCGACACCATCCTCGCCCGCGAGACCAAGCTGTCGATCGAGAAGACGATCGACGTGATCATCCAGGTCGGCGAGGCGCTGGTCGACGCCCACGCGGTCGGCTTCGTCCACCGCGACCTGCGACCGCGCAACATCTTCCTGTCGGTCCGCCGCGGCAAGGCGAACTTCGTCAAGCTGCTCGACTTCGGGCTGTCGAAGCTGGTCGAGACCGGCGGGGTCGCCGCGTCGACCAGCCTCGGCATGACGTTCGGCGATCCGCGCTACATGTCGCCCGAGCAGGCCAAGGGCGACGCGATCGATCGCCGCGCCGACATCTACTCGCTCGGCTGCATCGCGTTCGAGATGCTCACCGGCGAGCCGCCGTTCGTCGGTGGCAAGGTGTTCGACGTGCTCACGCGCCACGTCAACGAGCGGCCGGCGTCGGTGCGGGCCAAGCGATCCGACGTGCCGCTGTGGTTCGACGCCGCGATTGCGCGCGCCCTCGCGAAGTCGCCGAACGATCGGTTCGTGACGGCGGCGAAGCTGGTCGACGTGCTGCGCGGCGCGGGGACCGTCGCGATCGAGTCGGGGGCGATCGGCGTGATCCCAGACGCGGCCCCCCTCGCCGCCTCGGCGCCCGTACCCGTACCCGTACCCGTACCCGTACCCGTACCCGTACCCGTATCCGTACCCGTACCCGTACCCGTATCCGTATCCGTACCCGTACCCGTATCCGTTCCCGTATCCGTACCCGTATCCGTTCCCGACTCCGCCTCCGGCACGCTGCCCGGCACCGGTCCCGTCGCCGCCTCGGTCTCGATCTCCGAGTCCGGCCGCCGTGGACCGACGGGCACGCCCGCGGTCGGCGTCCCCGCGCTCGATCCGACGACGCTGCCGCCGCCGGTCGCGGCTCCCGCGCCGCCGCCGTCCGATCCCGCCGCGAGCGATCGCGTCTCGATCCCGATGGCCACCGCCGACGATCCGTCGGGCCCGGTCTCGGTCGTCGCCGAGACCACCGACCGCATCCGCGCCCGCCGCGCGACCGGACCCAGCTCGACCGACGCGAACCTGAGCGGCGCGTGGTTCGCCGACGGCGATGGCGCCGACCTCGACGAGAGCGGCGCCGCCAGCCTGAAGCGCGCGCGGAGCTTCATCGACCCGGGCGACAGCGTCCTCGACGACGACTACGCCAAGCCGCGCAGCTCCCTCGCCAAGCCGTTCCTGATCGCAGGCGGCGTCGCGGCGCTCTTGATCGTCGCGATCTTCGCGTTCGGCGGATCGAAGCAGCAGGGCGGCGACGATCAGCTCGCGCAGCCCGCCGCGGTGATCGACGCCGCGCCGCCGCCGCCAGCGATCGACGCCGGCGTGATCGCGATCGACGCCGCGCCCGCGGTGGCGCCGCCGGTCGATCGCACGCCGACCGATCGCACGCCGACCGATCGCACGCCGCCGACCGATCGCTCGCTCGACGATCCCGGCCGCACCCCGGGCTCGACCGATCCGATCCCGCCCACCACCGCCACCGACGACGAGCAGGTGAAGCTCGCCGAGTTCTACGCCAAGGCCGGCGACGCCGCGCTGCGCGGTGGCGAGCCGGTCAACGCCGCGAGCAACTTCCAGAAGGCCCTCGCCGCCAACCCCGGCAACATCGACGCGATCATCGGGCTCGGCGAGGTCGCGGTCGCGCAGGGCGTCTACGCCGACGCGATCCGTCAGCTCAAGAAGGCCGCGAAGCTCGCGCCCAAGCGCGCCCGGGTCCACGTCCTCCTCGGTGAGGCCTACCTCAACAGCGGCAACGCCTCGGCCGCGGAGCAGGCGTTCCGCAAGGCGCTGCAGCTCGATCCCGACGACGCACGCGCCCGCAACGGCTACAACGAAGCGGTCGGCCGTCTGCCGCCGCCGTCCGACGATCCGTGACCGACGCGCCGGTCGACGGCCGACGCGCGCGCACCGTCCGGACCCGCGCCGCGATCGTGCAAGCGCTGCTCGACCGGGTCCGCGCCGGCGACGTCAACCCGACCGCCGCGACGATCGCCAAGCACGCCAAGGTCTCGGTGCGCTCGATCGGCCAGCACTTCCCGACCCGCGCGTCCTTGTTCGCCGCCGCCGCCGAGGCGTACCTGCTGCGCCCCGACCCGCCCGAGCCCACGCCCGACGTCGATCCGGCTCGCCGCGTCGCCGCGTTCTTGCCCGCCCGCGCCCAGGAGCTCGAGACCTCGCGGCCGATCCGGTCGTCGGCGGCGCGGTTCGCGGGCGACTTCCCCGTCGTCGCGGCGGCGATCGCGGGCAACGCGGCGCGGCGGCGCGGCCAGGTCCAGCGGGTGTTCGCCGCCGAGATCGCGCGGGGCGGCGACGACGTCGAGGAGCTGCTCGACCTCGTCCTCGGTGGGCGGGTGTGGGATGCCCTGCGCGAGCGCGGCACGTCGGTCGAGCGCAGCCGGGCGCTGGTGGCGCAGCTCGTCGCGCTGGTGCTGCGCGGCGATTGACGTAAGATCGACCGATGCGGCGACTGGGATGGTGGCTTCCGATCGCGCTCGCCGTGACGCTCGCCGTGCCCCTGGCTGGTTGCGAGCGCGAGACCGCGATCGTCGTCGAGGTCGACTGGCAGCTACCGACGGTGCGCGCCGCCGACACGCTGCACATCTACGTCGGCACGCCGAGCGACG
>JAYTAJ010000134.1:0-2076 GCA_043737575.1 Myxococcales bacterium
GGCACCTGGGGCGAGCGATGACGCGGCCCCGCTACGTCGAGCGCGGCGGCGATCTGGTGCTGTGTCATCCGATCGCGTGCAACCACACGACGATGTACACGTGGCTGGTCGAGGCCGACTGGGGCGCGCTCGAGCGGCTGTGCGATCACGCGTTCACCGAGCCGAGCGGCGGCGCGGTGGTGGTGCGGCCGCTCCTGCCGATGGTCGCGGTGGTCGCCGCCGAGATCCGCCACGGCCAGGCGACGACCGCGCCCGATCGCGACAAGGGCTGGTGCCCCGAGCGCGACCTCGGCTTCTGGGTGCCGTGCGCGCGCGGCCGCATGGACGGCGATCGCTTCGAGGTCGAGCAGGTCGGCTGGTACCAGCCGTACCTGTTCATCGACAATGCCGCCGCGGTCTTCACCGGCCGCGAGACCTACGGCTTCGCGAAGTCGATCGCGACCTGCACGATGCCGCGCCGCCCCGACGATCCGTCGCGCTTCGCGGTGTCGACCCAGCTGATCGATCGCTTCACGCTGACCACCGAGGCCGAGGTCGGCGAGCTGTATCGCCTCGAGCGCGCCGACGGCGGTCCGCTCGGCGCGCTGGCGTCGACGTTCGACAACGTGATCGAGGCGTTCGCCAAGGTCGAGGGCCGGCTGCTCCTGCGCGCGTTCGGCCGCGGCACGCTGCCGCTGCCGACGTTGGCGCTGCTCAAGAACCTGTACGACGGGCTACGCGACGGGCTGGTGCCGCTGTTCTTCCTGAAGCAGTTCCGCGACGTCACCGACGGGACCCGGGCCTGCTATCAGGCGATCGTCGAGGCGGCGTGCGATCTCGGCACCTGGCGCGGCGGCGGCTTCCTCGACGAGCACGTCCTGACGATCCGCGAGGTCGACAGCCACCCGATCGCGCGCGACCTCGGTCTGGCCCGCGGCGCGATCGAGACCGGCTGGGGCTTCTGGGCGGCGTTCGACTTCACGATGGCCCGCGGCAAGGTGCTCTGGGAGGCGTGACCGGGCGCCGCACTGTGCGCGCACGCCTCGATCCGGTCCCGGGAACGCGCGGAATTCGCGGCGACGCGGCGAGGCACAGCCCGTGCAATTCGGCTTGTCATGGACACCAGCTGCGACCTCATCTGCTTCTCGCACCACGCCTGGGACGACAGCGACCACGAGCGCGACGTGCTGGCGCAAGCGGCCCAGGATCGCCGGGTGTTCTTCGTCGAGGAGCCGATCTTCGAGCGCGGCCCCGCGTTCTTGTCGACCCGCCGCAGCCCCGAGGGCGTGACGATCGTCCAGGCCGGCCTGCCCGAGGGCACCGAGCCCGAAGCCGTGCCCGAGCTGGTGCGCGATCTGCTCGAGCGGCTGATGGACGAGGAGGACATCACCTACTGCACGGTGAAGTTCGACGAGCCCCGCGCCGCGTGGTTCACCGACACCCTCGCCCCCGCGATCACCGACGACGCCCCGGCGTGGACGTCGACCGCCGCGGTCCGCTGACCTAGGTCAATCGTCGAGAGCGGCGAGCAGCGCCGCGGCCAGCGCGCGGATCTGATCGGGGCGGCCGCGCAGCCGCAGCGCGCCGGGCAGCGCGATCATCACGAACGAACCGTCGCGCTGGACCTCGAGCCGGTGCTCGCCGAGCCGCTGGGCGCGGACGACACCAGGCGGCGGCTGGGTCGGCGGTGGTCGGCTACCGCGGGCGGTGCGCAGGTTCTGGGTCGGCGCGTCGTCGACCTGGTCGACGATCGGCTGGGCGCGGAACACGCAGTAGGTGGTCGTCGCGGGCGTCGCGTTGCTCATGCACGGAACGTATCGACCATTTCGTCGTCGGGAAATTGGGTGATTTCCGACCCTGGGTAGCCGTCGACCCGGGGGTACCGGGACCTCGACGCCCCGGGGATCGCGGTGCCGCGGATCCTCGGCACGCCAGCGCGCGATCGATCGCGCCGACAACCCCGCGCGAACGCAGCAATGCGGGCGTGGCACGGCGGCTGCTCATGAGATCTCGCAGGAGGATTCCTCATGCCTGGACCTGCACGTGTCTATGTTCGCGCGCCCGATCGTCGAGTCATCACGATCTCGTCGCGCCCCG
>JAYTAJ010000135.1:0-11178 GCA_043737575.1 Myxococcales bacterium
CTGCTGGCGATCTGGGATCGCGGCGGCTTCGTCGGCTCCCACGCCGCGTTCGTCGCCGCGATCGCCGCGGCCATGCCACCGACCCAGCAGCCGCTGCTCCACGTCACGGGCGCGCTCGATCGCGGCTTCGTCGACGCCCGTCCGTTCACGCCATAGCGAAGAGTCATGGCGAAGCACCTCATCCTGTTCCTGGCCGCCGATCCCGCGGGCACCGATCGGCTCGCGCTCGACGAGGAGTGCGCCGCGATCGAGCGCGAGCTCAGCATGACCGTCGGCCGCGAGGACTTCGACTTCCGCTCGAAGTGGGCGGTGAGCGTCGACGATCTGCTGCGGCACCTCAACACGCTGAAGCCGACCGTGATCCACTTCAGCGGCCACGGCGGCGGCAGCACCGGCCTGGTGCTGCAGGAGGACGGCATCCCGCAGACCGTGCCGCCGCGGGCGCTGATGCTGCTGATCAAGGCCGCCGCGCCGGCCACCCGCGTCGTCGTGTTGAACGCGTGCTTCAGCGCCGCCCAGGCCGACGCGCTGTGCAGCGTGGTCGACTGCGTGGTCGGCATGGACGGCGACATCGGCGACGACGCCGCGCGATCGTTCGCCGCCGCGTTCTACCGCGCGCTCGGCCACCGCCAGTCGATCGGCAACGCGGTCGATCAGGGCATCGCGATCCTCGCCGCCAAGCAGCTGTCGGATCAGGCGATGCCGCGGTGCCAGACCCGCGCCGGCGTCGACGCCGCGACGCTGGTGCTCGACGTCGAGCCGCCCACGATCACGCCGGGCAGCTGCGCGCGCGAGGTCGCGGTCCCGAAGCCCGAGCGCGGGCCGCACCGCTACCTGCGACTCGCCGCGGTGACCGCCACCGTCGTCTTGCTGATCGCGTTCGTGACGATGGCGCTGGCGCTGTGATCACAGCGGATCGAACAGCGTGACCCGACGCGCGTCGACGTCGGCGCGACACTCGAGCACGGGCATGCGCGCGACCGCGACCTCGAGCAGCGCCAGCGCGCGGCAGCCGTCGTCGAAGCCGTCGCGCACCGACCTGCCGGTGCCGACCGCGCGATAGAACACCTCGAAGAACAGCCGCGCGGTCGACGCGCCGATCGATCCGTCGAGCGCGATCACGCACGGCACCGTCGTCGCGATCGCCTGGGCCAGGTCGCGGCTCAGGCGCGCGTGCAGGACCACCAGCCGCAGCTCGTCGCCGAGCTCGTGGACCATCGTCGTCAACGGACCGCTCGAGACCAGCGTCGCCAGGCCGTCGTCGCCGTGCAGCACGATCGTGCCGTCGCGGCCGCGGCCGCTCATGTGCAGCACCCGCTGCGCCTCGCCCGCGAACATGCGCAGCAGCTCGGCCGGCTCGGCGTCGGCCAACGATCGCAGCGCGACCTGGTTCGCGCCCTGCAACGCCCGCTCGATCACGCGGGCCTCGTCCTCGAGCGCGGTGCTGGCCGGGAGGAACAGCACCAGCGGTGTCGCCACGGGCACCGTCGCCAGCGGCGTCGATCCGATCGGCCACGGTCCGCGCCGGGTCGCCAGCTCGTGCTTCCATCGCGCCCGGGTCGCCTCGAGCTGCGAGATCTGGCGCAGCCGCACGCCATCCATCGCGCCGCCCGGCAGGTGGTCGATCGTCGCCTGCACGACGACCAGCGTCCGCTCCAGATCGGACAGGACGCGCACGAGCTCGGCCCGTGACCGCGTGGCGAGCTCAGGATCGGACATGGCTCGAGCTGAGGCGCTCGACGGGGCCAGATCCGAACAGACAATCGACCGTGGGGCGGGCGTGGCCAAGAGCATTGGTCAGAACTGCGATTCCGACTCGACTCCCAGAGGAGATTCGGTTCCTCGCTGCGCTCGAAACCTCAGCGCATTGGTCAGAACTGCGATTCCGACTCGACTCCCAGAGGAGATTCGGTTCCTCGCTGCGCTCGAAACCTCAGCGCAGCTTGCGCTTGGCGATGCCCTTGACCTGGCGGCGGCGGGTCCGGGTGGCGTCGCGCAGGCGGCGATCGGTGCGATCGATGAACTGCTGCTGCGAGTGGCGGGCGTCGGCGCCGTGGCGCTGGATGTAGCTGCCGTCGGCCTGCATGTCCCACGCGCCGTGCTGATCGCCGAGCTGGAGGTCGAGGTACTGCCGCAGCTCGGCCTGGATCCGCAGATCGTCGATCGGCACCAGCACCTCGACCCGGCGCTCGAGGTTGCGCTGCATCAGGTCGGCGGAGCCGATGTAGTACTCGGGCTTGCCGCCGTTGTGGAAGTACAGGACCCGGGCGTGCTCGAGGAACCGGCCGACGATGCTGGTGACGCGGATCGTCTCCGACAGGCCGGGCACCCCCGGGCGCAGGCGGCAGGTGTCGCGCACGATCAGATCGATCTGCACGCCGCGCTGCGACGCGCGGTACAGCGCGCGCACGATGTCGACGTCCTCGAGCGCGTTGACCTTCCACTGCAACAGGCCTTTGCCGCTGCGCTCGTGGTGGATCACCTCGCGCTCGATCTTCTCGAGCAGCGCCGCCTTCAGGATCTTCGGCGCGGGCAGGAGCTTGGCGTAGCGGCGGCGCGGCTTGAAGCCGGTCGTGAGGTAGTTGAACAGCTCGGTCAGATCGCGACCGAGCGCCTGATCGCAGGTGAACAGCCCGAAGTCGGCGTACAGCCGCGCGGTGCCGGCGTGGTAGTTGCCGGTCGCGGCGTGGACGTAGCGGCGCAGGCCGTCGTGATCCTGGCGCACCACCAGCACCAGCTTGCAGTGGGTCTTCAGCCCGACGACGCCGTAGGTGACGTGGATGCCGGCGCGCTCCATGCGGCTGGCCCAGCGGATGTTGGCCTCCTCGTCGAAGCGAGCCTTGAGCTCGAGCACGACCGCGACCTGCTTGCCGCCCATCGCCGCGGTGATGAGGTGCTTGATCACCTGCGAGTCGCGCGAGGTCCGGTACAGCGTCATCTTGATCGCGCGGACTTTCGGATCCGACGCCGCCTCGCGCATGAAGCGCTCGACCGAGTGCTGGAACGATTCGTAGGGGTGATGCACCAGGAGCGAGCCGGCGTCGCGGATGGTGTGGAACACGCTGCGATCGGCGAGCAGCTCGATCGGCGCGGCCGGCGCGTGAGGCGGATCGCGCAGCTCGGGGACGTCGAGGCCGGCCAGCTCCATCAGATCGCGCTGGCCGAGCATGCCCTCGGCCTCGAACACGTCGCGGTGCTCGTCGAGCTCGAGCTCGGCGGCGAGCTTGCCGCGCAGCGCCGCCGGCATCGCGCGCTCGACCTGCAGCCGGACGATCGGCGCGAACCGACGCTCGCGCAGCTCGATCTCGATCAGCTCGAGCAGATCGTCGGCCTCTTCTTCTTCGCGTTCGGTGACCGCGTTGCGGGTGACGCGGAAGCGGGCGCAGCTCTCGACCTCCATGCCGGGGAACAACAGATCGAGGTTGCCGGCCATGACCTCGTCGAGCGGCACGAACCGGGTCGGCCCGACCCGGAGGAAGCGCGGGATGCCGGCGCCGATCGGGACCTTGACGCGCGCGAGCAGCTGCTCGGGATCCCCGGGGTAGTGCAGCGTGACGAGCAGGTTGAGCGACAGGTTGGAGACGAACGGAAACGGGTGCGCCGGATCCATCGCCTGCGGCGTGACCAGCGGGAAGATGTTGTCGAGGTAGTAGGCGCGGACCTTGGCTTGCTCGTCGTGATCGAGATCGCGCCACGCCAGCACCGCGACGCCCGCGGTCCGCAGGCGACCGAGCACGTCGGCGAGGATCGCGGTCTTGTGGGTCTCGAGATCGGAGATGCTCTGCAGGCACTCGGCGATCTGCTGGGCCGGCGTGCGGCCGTCGGGGGTGACCGTCGACAGGCCGGCGCCGACCTGCTGCTTCAAGCCGCCGATGCGCTTCTGGAAGAACTCGTCGATGTTCGACGACACGATCGCGATGAACTTGAGCCGCTCGAGCAGCGGCACCCGATCGTCCTCGGCCTCGTGCAGCACGCGCCAGCAGAAGTTGAGGTACGTGAGCTCGCGGTTGAGGAGCAGCTCGGGCGACGCGAGATCGGTCGGCACGGCGCCACCGAGCTTCAGCGACGCCCCGGTCCCGGGATGCGGCGGCGTCCGCGCGCCCTCGCCGACCTTGTGCGGCGGCGGCGTCCACGCGATCGCGTGCGGCCGCTCCGCGGCCTCGGTCGGGATCAACTCGGACAGACGAAAGACCCCGGAATGGTTCGGCAGGCTCGGCACGAATCAAAACTATAGTGGAGGTCGTGGCGCTACGCGACGAATGGTAGCGTCGCCGACGCGATGCCGCGGCTGGTGCTGGCGCTGACCGATCCGCGCAGCGCGCTGCTGGTGCGCGGTCAGATCGCGTTCCTGCGCGGCCGCGGCTTCGACGTGCATCTCGTCACCGGCCCCGGGGAGCCCGCCGGGAGCCTCGCCGCGGCGGAAGGCGCCACCCACCACGTCGTCGACATCGCGCGCGACATCGCGCTGACACGCGATCGCCACGCGGTTGTCACGTTGACGCGACTGTTGCGGCGGCTTGCGCCCGCGCTGGTCGACGGATCGACCCCGAAGGCCGGGCTCCTGACGATGCTCGCGGCGACCGCGGCGCGGGTCCCGGTCCGGGTCCACACCCTGCGCGGCCTGCGGGTCGAGACCGCGCGCGGGCTGCGGCGCGGCGTGCTGTGGGCCGGGCATCGGGTGACGTGCGGGCTCGCGCATCGGGTGATCTGCGTCGGGCCGAGCCTGCGGGCCCGCGCGATCGAGCTGGGCGTGGTCGCCGCCGACAAGGCGATCGTCCTCGGATCGGGCTCGGGCAACGGCGTCGATCTCACGCGCTACGAGCCGAGCCGTCACGCCGAGGCGGGCGCGGCGCTGCGGGCCAGCCTCGGCATCGCCGCCGACGCAGCGGTGGTCGCCTTCGTCGGACGGCTGACCACCGACAAGGGCGTCGGCGACCTGGCGGCGGCGTGGCCCACGGTGCGCGCCCGCGGCGGCGCCCACCTGCTGGTGGTCGGCCCCGACGACGACACCGATCCGATCCGGCCGGCGGTGCGCGCCGCGCTGGCGCGCGATCGCTCGGTCCACCTGCTCGGCGATCGCGCCGAGGTCGGCCCGATCTACGCCGCCGCCGATCTGCTGGTGTTGCCGTCGCGTCGCGAGGGCCTCGCCAACGTCCTCCTCGAGGCCGGCGCGATGGCGCGGCCCGCGGTCGCGACCGCGATCCCCGGCTGCGTCGACGTGATCACCGACGGGGTGACCGGCACGCTGATCGCGCCGCGCGACGTCGACGCGCTGGCCGGCGCGATCGCCCGCTACCTCGACGATCCGGCGCTGCGGGCGCGCCACGGCGCGGCGGCGCGGGAGCGGATCGCGCGCGATTTTCGCATGACCGACGTGTGGTCACGCGTGGCCGACGCGTACCAAGCGCTGCTGTGAACGGGCTGACAGCGCAGCAAGAAACCGCGCCAGTCGACCCGCCGCGGCGGTAGCATGGGGCATGGAGACCACTGCGCGCACGACCGCGGAACGACACGACCACGAGTCGGGCGACGTCGATCGGACCTCACCCCAGGCCGCGCGCGGTCCCGGCGTCACCGCCCTCAGCGCGATGACCAGCGGCGGTCACGCCAGCGCGACCGCGATCGCCCAGCTGCTCGCCGAGTTTCCCGCCGAGTCCGACGCGCTGGTCGCGACCGTGCAAGGTCAGTACGGCAACGCGTTCACCGATCAGGTGCTGGCGCAGCCGGTCTCGACCGACCTCGCGACGATCGCGCGCGAGCTGGTGACCGCGGGCGCCTCCGACGAGAACGAGCTGACCAACGAGGTGTTCTGGCGCCGCTACCCCGGCGTCCGCGATCGCAAGCTGTCCCCGGGCACCCACCTGGCGCAGGAGTGGCTGTCGATCCGCGACGAGTTCGTGCGCGCCGCGCTCACCGCGCAGACCGCGCCCGCGCAGGCGGCACCCGAGGCGGCGCAGCTCGAGGCCGACACCCACGAGCACGAGGAGACCGCGGCCGAGTCGGAGACCGACAGCCTGATCCCCGACGTCACGGTCAAGGCGGGCCCCACGACGACGGCGCTGCCGGTCACGGCGGGCGCGCCCAAGGCCCGCCCCGAGGCGTCGACGATCAAGACGACCGCGAACGAGGTCAAGGTCCTGAACGCGCTGCGCGCCAGCACCAAGCGCTTCGATCCGACCTGGCTGAAGGCCGCGCAGGTCGAGCTCGGCGTCGCGAACGCGAGCGGCGCGATGAACACCGAGACCCTGCGCGCGTTCCGCCGCGAGGGGGGCGCGACGATCGGCGCGACGGAGATCCTCGCGGACTCGTTCCTCGCGGCCAAGGTCCCCGGCGATCACTTCTTCGTCGCGACCGCGATGACCGACGTCAAGACCGTCCGGCCCGGCGACGCCGACTCCGACTACGACACCGCCGCGCGCGCGGGCGGCGGCACCACCTACGCGGCGTGGCAGGCGGCATGGGTCGAGGTCACGCTGCTCGGCAAGACGCTCGGCCAGGGCCATCCTCACCTCGCGAAGAAGGTCCAGGCCGCCGACGCGTACCTGCGCGGCAAGTACCCCGGCAAGCAGGACGCCGAGATCCGCGGCGAGCTCGGCTGGGACGGCTCGGGCCAGGGCGCCTACTACGCGCTCGGGCTGCACTATCACAGCATGGGCCTGGCGATCGACATCGAGCCGTCGCAGAACCCGTACATCTTCCGCGGCAAGGAGGGCAAGACCGACACCGCCGACGACTGGTACGAGGCGCTGTTCAAGATCGCCACCAACGTCTATGGCGGCGACGTGATCACCGCCAAGATGCTCGGCGACTGGAGCAAGGAGCTGTCGACCGAGGAGCTGTACGCCAAGATCAACGCCACGTCCGACGCGGTCTCGCAGTACATGGACCTGACGAAGGCCGACACCGAGACGTTCGTGCAGACGCTGATGGCGTCGACGCACCACGCGTACACCGAGAAGGAGGCGCGCGCGATCGCGGGCCGCCGCAAGGGCCACTGGGACAAGTTCCACGACTCCGAGCGCCGCCAGACCAAGGCGAAGAGCCTCACCAACATGCACGAGGACATGGTGATCGCGCTGCGCGACGTCGCCGGCCTGGCGTGGGGCGCCGGCGAGTTCACCGCGTCCGAGGGCGGCGTCAACGGCGACTTCATGCACTTCGATTGCCGCAACGACTCGGTCGGCAGCGGCATGATGAGCGCGATGCGCGCGGCGCGCGCCGGCAACAGCGGGTGATAGAGTCCGCCGATGCGCGTGCTCCACCGCCTCGCGAAGCGGGCGTTCGATCTGGTCGGCGCCGGCGTCGGGCTCGCGGCGACCGCCCCGGTCCTGGCGATCGCGGCGGCGGCGACGCGGATGGAGCTCGGCCCGCCGCCCCTCGAGCGGCACCTGCGCGCCGGCCGCCGCGGCGCGCCGTTCGCGATGTGGCAGCTGCGGACCCATCCCCAGACCGAGCTCGGCGCGATCTTGCGCGGCACCGGCCTCGCGCAGCTGCCCGCGCTGTGGAACGTGGTGCGCGGTGAGATGAGCCTGGTCGGTCCGCGCCCGGTGCATCCGCAGTACGCGGCGATCGCGCCGCGCCGCCTCGAGGTCAAGCCCGGCCTGACCGGATGGTCGCAGCTCCACGCCAGCCTGACCCGGTCGTGGGCCGACGAGCAGTCCCTCGACGACTGGTACGTCGCGCACCGCGCGCTCACGCTCGACGTGCTGATCCTGGTCCGCACCGTCATCGACGGCGTGCGCCGCCGCGGCGGCGTCGCCGAGCGTCACGACCGCGGCGCGACCCGCGCGACCCGGGCGACGTCGACGGTGGTGATGAACTAGTGCGCCGCGTCCGAAGTAGCATCAACGAGGTGGCGTGGATCGTCGACGAGCGCAAGGCGCCGCGACGAAGGGCTACTCGTCGTAGCTCGAGGAGCGGCAACGCAGCGATCGGCGACGAGGCGCGCCAGATCGTTGATGCGATCTCGGATGCGGTGCCCTAATGGCGCGGGTCTACCTGTCGCCGCCGCACCTCGCGGGCCGCGAGCTCGAGCGGGTCTCCGACGCGATCGCGAGCAACTGGATCGCGCCGCTCGGGCCCCACGTCGACGGCTTCGAGCGCGAGCTGGCGACCGCGGTCGGCGTGCCGCACGCGCTGGCGCTGTCGAGCGGCACCGCGGCCTTGCACCTGGCGCTGATCGTCGCCGGGGTCGGCGCCGGCGATCGGGTCGCGGTGTCGACCTTCACCTTCGCCGCCACCGCCAACGCGGTGAGCTACGTCGGCGCCGAGCCGATCTTCATCGACTGCGACGACAGCTGGACGATGGATCCCGAGCTGCTCGACGAGGAGCTGACCGACGCGCGCCGCTGCGATCGGCCGATCCGCGCCGTGATCACGGTCGATCTGTACGGCCAGAGCTGCGACTACCAGCGGATCGCGGCGATCTGCGAGCGCCACGGCGCGATCCTGATCCAGGACGCGGCCGAGGCCCTCGGCGGCAGCTACCGCGGACGTCCGGTCGGCGGACAGGGCGCGCTGGCGGTGTTCTCGTTCAACGGCAACAAGATCATCACCACCAGCGGCGGCGGCGCCCTGGTGTCGGCGCGCCAGGACTGGATCGATCACGCGCGCAAGCTGTCGACCCAGGCCCGCGATCCCGCGCCGCACTACCAGCACAGCGAGATCGGCTTCAACTATCGGCTGTCGAACCTGCTCGCCGCGGTCGGCCGGGCCCAGCTCGAGGTCCTGCCCGAGCGGGTCGCTGCGCGCCGCGCGATCCGCGATCGCTACCGGGCCGGGCTCGGAGGATTGCCTGGGGTCGCGCTGCTCGAGGACGCGCCCGACGGCGTCGGCAACGCCTGGCTCACCTGCGTCACGATCGATCCGGGCCGGTTCGGCGCCGATCGCGAGCAGGTCCGGCTGGCGCTCGAGGCCGACGACATCGAGGCCCGACCGGTGTGGAAGCCGATGCACTTGCAGCCGATCTTCGCGACCGCGTCGATCCGCGGCGGCGCCTGCGCGGCGGCGCTGTTCGAGCGCGGCCTGTGCCTGCCGAGCGGCTCGGCGCTGGCGCCCGGTGATCAGGACCGCACGATCGCGATCGTGAAAGCCTTGGCGACACAGATCTGACACGATGGAGGCGCATGGCGTCGCGTCACCTCGGCTGGGTCATCGTGCTGGGGGTCGCGGCGGCGGCGACGACGACCGCGCGCGCCGACTGGCCGATGGCGCGCCACGATCCGCAGCGCACCGGTCGCACGACCGGCGTGTCCGATCTGCGGACGCCGCTGCCGTACTGGCGTCACTACCTCGGCGGCTCGCTGGGGCTGACCGCGGTGACGCCGGTCGGCGCTGACGACGTCGCCTACGTCGGATCGGGCCAGCTGCGGGTGTTCTCGAGCGCCGGGGTCGCGCGGTGGTCGAGCGACAACCTCGCGCTCACCCAGATCGCGGCGGTCGCCGATCTGAACCGCGACGACGTCATCGAGATCATCGCGCGGTCGATCGATCGCGTGTTCGTGTTCGACGCGGCGAGCGGCGCGCTGCGCTGGGCCGAGCCGGTCGGCGAGATGGGCACGATCGCCGACGTCCGCGTCGACGATCTCGATCGCATCGCCGGCCTCGAGCTGGTGATCCAGGAGTGCTACTGCTGCCAGATCCGCAGCGCCACGCCTGGCGTGGTCTACAACTTCCTCGAGGGCTGGGCGGCGCCGCGGCGGCTGTGGACGCTGCCGTCGTCGGCGTGCGGCGGCTCGCGCCAGATGCTGGTGGCCGACGTCACCGGCGACGGCGGTCCCGAGTTCGTCCTCGCGACGCCGACCGATCTCCGCTTGCTCGACGGTCCGAGCGGCGCGTTGATCGCGACCTCGCCGTCGCTGGGCGCGTGGGCGTCGCTGTCGACCTGCGTCGCCCGCGACGTCGTGCCGGGCGCAGGTGACGAGCTGGTGTGCGTGCTCGGGACCCACCTCGCGCCCGGCAACGGTCACCGCGCGTTCGTGCTGGCGTATCGCACCGGTCCCGACCGGCTGGTGCAGGTGTGGTCGACGACGATCGGCGCCCGCGACACCGACCTCGGCCTCGGCACCGATCACCTGGTCGATCTCGACGGCGACGGCGCGCTCGAGCTGACGGTGACGGGGACGCTGGCGAACGGGCTGCTGGTGACCGAGGTGCTCGACGCCGCGACCGGCGCGATCCTCGCGACGCTCGAGGGCCAGGAGATCGTCGGCGCGGTGGCGGCGACGCCGACCGAGACGATCTTGCTGACCCAGGCGAGCCAGCAGCTGCTCGGCTGGGACTTCGATCGCGCCGCCGATCCGCGGCTGACCTTGCGCTGGCGTCTGAAGGATCGCCGCATGCTGTTGCGACGCGACTGGGCGCTGGCGGCGCTGCAGCCGCTCGGCAACCGGCTGGTCACCGCCGATCTGAACGGCGACGGCGCGCTCGATCTGTACACCGTCGACACCAAGCGGCCCGACGAGCTGCCGGTCTACGACGCCCGCGACCCGGCCGACACCACGCTGCGGACCTGGAAGGCGCTGCCCGGCTCCGAGATCATCGCCGGCTGGCTCGACCGCGATCGCCTGGTGGTGTCGTCGAGCGACGGCCGGCTGACCACGGTGTCGCGCGATCTGGTCACGCCGCGCGGCTCGTTCCGCGCCGGTCAGTACTACGACGGCGGCGGCTGGCTGCACCTGCCGTTCGCGCCGATCGCGGCGCAGCTGGTCGGCGATGGCGCCGCCGAGATCGTCGTCGCCGACAGCCGCCGCGCCCTGGTCGCCCTCGACGCCCGGACCGCGACCCACGCGGCGCCGCCGCTGCGGCTGTGGGAGCTGCGATCGGCGAGCGCCCCGGTGATCGTCCCCGCGCTCGACGGCCTCGCCTGCCGTCGGCTCGACACCGCGACCGTGCCCGCGACCCATCGGGTCGCTCGCCTCGACGCCCACGGCGCGGTGCAGTGGGAGGTGCCGATCGCCGGCCCGATCTTCAACGACATCGTGCCCGGCAACTTCGACGGCGACGGCGTACCCGATCTGGCGGTGCAGTGGGGCCTCACCAGCGACAACGTGGTGCGCACCACCGCGCTCGCCGGCACCGACGGTCGCACCCTGTGGTCGACGGTCACGACCGGCGGCGAGGCGCGCTTCCCCGCCGGCGCCGCGGTCACCGACTGGAACGGCGACGGCCGCGACGACG
>JAYTAJ010000136.1:0-2073 GCA_043737575.1 Myxococcales bacterium
CCGCGTCCAGGTCGCGCCCTTGGCCGCGACGCCATCGGCGAGGTCCTTGGCCGCGGGCGCGGCGACGCTGCCGCTGGCGCCGCCACCGCTTGCCGCCCCGGGCTCGTCCTTCTTGCCACACGCCGCGAGCGTCAGCGCCGCCAGCAATGCGATCGACACCAGGTGCTTCATGGCACCGACGCTATATCCTCAGCCCATGGCCGCCAAGCGCGAGCTGCTGACGATCGCGGGACGCGAGGTCGGCATCAGCAACCCCGACAAGATCTACTTCCCGCGCATCGGCCTCACCAAGCTCGCGCTGGTCCGGTACTACCTCGCGGTCGCCGACGGCGCGCTGCGCGGCATCGCCCGGCGGCCGCTGATCCTGAAGCGCTTCCCCGACGGCGTCGAGGCCGAGCCGTTCTACCAGAAGCGCGCACCCGAGCATCGCCCCGACTGGATCCGGACCGCGACGTTCACGTTCCCATCGGGCCGCGTCGCCGAGGAGGTCGTGGTCGACGACGCGGCGCAGCTGGCGTGGATCGTCAACCTCGGCTGTGTCGATCTCAACCCCCACGCGGTGCGCGAGGACGACATGGATCGGCCCGACGAGCTGCGCATCGATCTCGATCCGGTGCCGGGCGTCGCGTGGCCGCAGATCCTCGAGGTCGCCCAGGTCGCGCGGGCGGTGCTCGAGGACCACGGCCTCACCGCGTGGCCCAAGACCAGCGGCTCGCGCGGCATCCACGTGCTGGTGCGGCTGCGGCCGGCGTGGCCGTTCGATCAGGTGCGGCGGGCGGCGCTGGCGGTGGCGCGCGAGGTCGAGCGCCGGGTGCCGCTGCTCGCGACCAGCAAGTGGTGGAAGGAGGAGCGCCACGGCGTCTTCCTCGACTACAACCAGAACGCGCGCGATCGCACGACCGCGAGCGCGTACTCGGTGCGGCCGACCCCCGACGCGCGGGTGTCGATGCCGCTGTCGTGGGACGAGCTGGCGCGCTGCGATCCGGCGGAGTTCACGGTCGCGACGGTGCCCGCGCGGTTCGCGCGCGACGGCGACGCCCACGCGGCGATCGAGGAGGCGGTCGGCGAGCTCGACGGGCTGCTCGCGCTCGCGGCGGCGCAGGAGGCGGCCGGGCTCGAGGACGCGCCGTGGCCACCGCACTTCGAGAAGGCCGAGGGCGAGGCGGCGCGGGTCGCGCCGTCGCGAGCCAAGCGCGCGCCGAAGCCGCCGAAGGATCCGGCGGCGAAGCCGACGCGGCGGGCGTCGAAGCTGCCGCTCTTGCTGATCGGGCAGGCCAAGGCCAAGGCCGATGCGCTGGCCGGGCTCGAGCGCTGGAAGGCGGCGCATCCGGACGTCGCGGCGAAGCTGGCGCCCGAGGACGTGCTGGTCGACGCGATGCGCGGCCGCAGCTCGGCGTTCTACCGGGTCCGCCTCAACCTGAAGAACGTGCCGGTCGACGAGCGGCCGGCCGAGGTCGCGCCCGACCCGGACTACGATCCGATCGTCGAGTGGAAGGGCGTCATGGCGCCGGCCGACGATCCGGCCGAGTAGCGTCAAGGCTGACGGCGGCGCGACGCGACCCGCGCGATGTCGCGGCGTTGCGGGCGGCACATCGCTTGCGATGCGGGCGGCATGCTCCTGCGTCTCGTCGCTGCGCTCGCGATCGGCATGTGTGCGTGCGATTCCCCCTCGACGGATGGCGAAGATGGTCGAGGGGATGACGCCGCCGCGGAGCGCGACGCGGGCGAGGTGATCGACGCGCAGGTCGCGATCGATGCGCATGCGAATGTCGATGCCGCGATCGCGATCGATGCGAATGTCGATGCCGCGATCGCGATCGATGCCGCGATCGACGCGAATGTCGATGCCGCGATCGACGCCGGCCCGATCGGCCTCACCGCCCTCCCCGCCGAGTTCCCGTGGACGCCGAGCTGGTCGATCGTCCGCGACGGCGAGCGGGTCTACGACGCGACGCTCGACGTCGCGAGCCGCCGCATCACGCCCGCGATCATCCGCTACGTCGCGCCGACCGGCGACGACGCCAACGACGGCACCAGCTGGGCCCAGGCCAAGCGATCGATCGACAACGCGCT
>JAYTAJ010000137.1:0-2072 GCA_043737575.1 Myxococcales bacterium
GTCTCGGTGCTCGGCGCCGGGATCGCGGGCGCGTTCGCGCTCGGGCTGTGGCCGCTGGCCGCGCTCGGGGGCGTCGCGTACGCCGCGCTGGTCGCGACCGACGTGGCGAGCCCGCAGTTCTGGCGCAAGCACGTCCTCGGGCGCGGCGACGAGGCGGTGGTCATGCCGCGCCTCGATCGCATCGGCGACCCCGAGACCCGCAAGGTCGCCGAGGTGATCAGCGCCGCCACCGCCGAGATCGCGCGGCTCGCCAAGGAGCTGCCCGATCGCGTGATCCGCCACGTCCGCCGGACCCTCGACGGCATCGCCGAGATGGAGCTCCACGCGGTCAAGCTGGTGGTGCGCGCCGACGAGCTGTCGCGCTACCTCGCCTCGGTGCAGTGGGCCGAGGCCGAGGCCGAGGTCGCGCGCCTCGAGGCCCAGGCCCGCGACGCCGACGATCCCACGAGCAGCGAGCAGTACCGTCTGGCCGCGGGCGCGGCGGCCGAGCGGCTGCGGGCGCTGACCGACGTCCGCACCGCCCGGGCGCGCATCCTCGCGAACTTGTCACGCATCGGCGCCGCGCTGCGCAGCATCCCACCGAAGCTGATGCGGGTGCGCGCGCTCGACGATCAGGCCAGCGACGCGCTGACCGGCGACGTCGGCACCGAGGTCGATCGCATGAACGTCGAGCTCACCGCGTTCGAGCAGACCCTGACCGATCTGGTCGCGAGCCCGCTACAGGAGATCGCATGAAGTCCAAGCCGCTCATCATCCTCGGGTTCGTGATCGCGGTCGGCGTGATCCTGGCGCTCGCGCTCGGCGGCAAGAAGGACAAGAAGGCCGCGCCGCCGGCGCCAGGCCCGAGCACCGGCACCGCCGCGATCCCTGCCCCGGTGAAGGAGCCGGTCGCGATCACGTTCCTCTACTCGACCGAGAAGGAGGAGTGGCTGACGTCGGCGGTCGCCGAGTTCAGCCGCGCCAACCCCGACGTCAAGGTCGAGCTGGTCGGCAAGGGCTCGCTCGACGCGGCGCAGGGCATCCTCGACGGCAAGTACCAGCCGACCTTGTGGAGCCCGGCCGACAGCCTGGCGCTCAACCTCGCCGTCGACGACTGGCAGACCAAGCACCACACGGCGCTGGTCGCGGCCGAGGGCGGCGACGCCGCCAAGCCGATGCTGCTCACGCCGCTGGTGTTCGTGGTCTGGGAGGATCGCGCCAAGGTGCTGCTCGCGGCGTCGGGTGGGACCTTGTCGTGGAAGGCGATCCACAAGGCGGTCGCGTCGCCCAAAGGCTGGGCCGCGATCGGCGGCAAGCCCGACTGGGGCTTCGTCAAGCTGGGCCACACCGATCCGACCCGCTCGAACTCGGGCCTGCAGGCGCTCTTGCTCATGACGCTCGAGTACTACGGCAAGCAGTCCGGCCTGACCGTCGGCGATCTGCTCGACGAGAAGTACCAGACGTTCGTCAAGGAGACCGAGCGCGGCGTGACCCGCTTCGAGGCGTCGACCGGCACGTTCATGACCGACATGGTCCGGTTCGGGCCGTCGAAGTACGACATCGCCGTGGTCTACGAGAGCCTGGCGGTGTCGCAGCTCGAGAACGCCCAGGGCCGCTGGGGCGATCTGAAGGTCTACTACCCGGCGACGACGTTGTGGAGCGATCACCCGGTCGCGCTCCTGGCCGGCGACTGGGTCACGCCCGCGCAGCGCGACGCCGGACGTCGCCTGATCGGATTCTTGCTCGATCGCCCGATGCAGCAGCGGGCGCTGGTGTACGGCTTTCGCCCCGCCGACCCCGCGGTGCCGATCCGGACCGGCGATGGCAACCCGTTCACCCGCCTCGAGAGCTACGGCGTCCGCATCGACGTGCCGCCGGTCGCGACGCCGCCCGACGGACCGGTGGTGCGCAACCTGATGATGATGTGGACCCGCGTGGTCCAGACCCGGTGACTCACCGGCTGTGGTGGATGAGCACGCCGACCACGCCGACGATGCCGATCAGGATGCCGAGGCTCGAGCCGAAGATGCGATCGCGCACCGCCAGGTCGGTGCGATCCATCCGCAGCGCCTTGCGCAGGCGGTAGCTGTCGA
>JAYTAJ010000138.1:0-2071 GCA_043737575.1 Myxococcales bacterium
GCGACGCCGACCGCGGCGACCACCGGCCACCAGCGGCGCCGCGGCGGCTGCTCCAGCGCGTCGCCGGCGTGGGCGACGATGCGCTGCTCGAGATGGCCCCAGCGCTCGGGGGCGAGGGGCTCGACCGGGATGCGATCGCGCAGGCTCATACGGCACCTCCGCGCGGGTTGTCGCGCAAGAACTCGCGCAGCACCGGATCGCGGGCCGCCGCCGCCTCGAGCGCGCGGCGGGCCCGCCATACCCGGAGCTTGGTCGCGGTGACGCTGGCGCTGGTCACCTCGGCGACCTCGGCCATCGATCGACCGTCGATCTCGTGCAGCGCGAACGCGACCCGCGCCGCGGGCGGCAGCCGATCGAGCGCGTCGTACAGCCGCCGCACCCCCTCGCGCGCCATCGCCTCGGCCGGGCCCGGGCCGGTCACCGCGACGTCGGCCTCGCCGTCGACGATCCAGTCGCGCCGCTGCCGGCCCCGCGCGATCGCGCGATACGCCACCCGCACCGCGATGCGATCGATCCAGGTCGCGAGGCTGGCCTCGGCCCGCCACGATCGCAGCGACGCGAACACCTGGATGAACGTCTCCTGCAGCAGGTCCTCCATGTCGGCGTTCGATCCGAGGATCCGGTACAGCGCGCCGTGGACCCGGCTGCGATAGCGACGGAACAGATCGCGCGCGCCCGCGTCCTGACCGCCCAGCGCCTTGCCCAGGCAGCGATCGACCAGGACCACGTCGTCCAGGTAGGCGACCTGTGCGCTCACCTCGAGACTGTGCGGCACCGCGGCGCCGCGGTTACAACAAAACGCCGATCAGCCGAACAACCCCTGCGACACGCACTGGCCACCGTCGACGACCAGGATCGCCCCCGACACGTAGGCCGCCGCCGCCGAGCGCAGGTACACCGCCGCTGCCGCGATCTCGTCGATCGACCCGAACCGCCCGAGCGGGATGGCGGCCTTGGCCTTGGCCGCGAAGTCGCCGGGCGGCGCCAGGCGGCGCATGCCCTCGGTGTCGCCGATCGGCCCGGGCGCGATCGCGTTGACGCGCACGCCCGAGCTGCCCCACTCGACCGCGAGGTTCTTGGTCAGCGCGTCGATGCCGGCCTTGGCCGCCGACGCGTGCAGCTGCAGCGGCGTGCCGTGGTAGTGCAGCGTCGCCGAGATGTTGAGGATGAGGCCGTCGCCGGCCTTGCCGAGCGCGGCGAACGCGGCGCGGCACATGTTGAACGTGCCGCACAGATCGATCTCGACGACGGTGCGGAAGCCGTTCGGCGACAGCGCCGCCGCTGGCGCCAGGAAGTTCCCGGCCGCGTTGTTCACCAGCGTGTCGAGCTTGCCGAACCGCGCGACCGTGGCCTCGACCACCCGCGCCGCATCGTCCGGATTCCGGACATCGCCGACCAGCCCGAGCACCGCGCGCCCGGTCTCGGCCGACAGCTCGGCGGCGGCGCGCTCGATCACGTCGGCCTTGCGGCTGGCGATGCACAGCTCGGCGCCGAGCCGCGCGAAGCCGCGCGCGATGCCGCGGCCGATGCCGGTCGCGCCGCCGGTGACGATGGCGACGTGACCCGCGAGGACGTCGGGGCGATAGATCGCGAGCGGATCGGCGGAGGGGTTCACGGCGCGACGGTAACATCGGCGAAGAAAACTGAAACCCACCCGCGGTGCGGGTGTCATGAGCCGGGAGCCGACGATGTAGACGCGAGCCCCGAGGGGCGCGCGTTGCCGAGGCCCGACCCCGAGGGGATCCGCCCCGGGCTCGCGGTCCAGCGCCGTTGGCCGGAGGTCCCTCATGCGTCTGCCCACCCCCGGGACGCGCTGGGTGCTATGCGCCCTCGCGCTCGCCCTCGCCGTCAGCCCCGCGCTCGCCGACAACAAGAAAAAGAAGAAGGCCAAGGCGAAGCGCGACTCGGTCGCCGCCTGCACCTCCTTCGATCAGCTCGACCGCGAGGACGAGAGCGTCGACCTGGTGATCGGCAGCTCGTGCGAGGTCGCGGTCGCGTGCTCGGTGAGCTGGACCCTGGTCTGCGCGCCCGGCTCCAAGAAGGCGCGCAAGACCCAGCACGGCGAGGCGTT
>JAYTAJ010000139.1:0-4829 GCA_043737575.1 Myxococcales bacterium
CGGCCCGGGGTGAGCGCGGCGCTGGCCCGGACCGGCGCGCCCGCGGCGGTCGGCGGCGACAGCCCGGCGAGATCGAGATCGGCGCCGCGGATGCGCTCGCCGTCGCACAGGATCGCCGCGCGCGACAGCACGTTCTCGAGCTCGCGGATGTTGCCCGGCCACGCGTAGCCCATGAGCCGCGCCAGCGCGTCCTGGGTCAGCGCGGTCGGATACCGGCCCGCGCCCGCCGAGGTCTTGGCCGCGCCGCGGCGCCGCGCCAGGATGTGGCCGGCGAGCAGCGGGATGTCCTCGCGGCGCTCGCGCAGCGGCGGCACCTGGATCGGCACCACCGCGAGCCGCCAGTACAAATCCTCGCGGAACTCGCCACGCGCGATCAGCGCCCGCAGGTCCTTGTTGGTCGCGGCCACCACGCGGACGTCGATCGCGACGAAGTGATCGCCGCCGACCGGCTTGATCTCGCGCTCCTGCAACACCCGGAGCAGCTTGTTCTGCACGCTCGGCGCGATGTCGCCGATCTCGTCGAGGAAGATGGTGCCGCGGTGGGCCTCGCGGAACAGGCCGCGGCGCGCGCGACCGGCGCCGGTGAACGCGCCCTTCTCGTGACCGAACAGCTCGGCCTCGAGCAAGGACGGCGTCAGCGCCGAGCAGTCGAACGCGACGAACGGTTGATCGGCGCGCGGGCCGATGCGGTGCAGCGTCCGCGCCAGGAGCTCCTTGCCGGTGCCGCTCTCGCCGAGGATGAGGACGGTGGCGTCGGCGCCCGCGACCCGGCCGACCAGCGCGAGCAGCGCCCGCATCGGCGCCGACTCGCCGACGATCTCGCCGAGGCCGCGCGCCCGATCGACCTCGCCGCGCAGGCGCTGGACCTCGCGCGCCAGCGAGCCGTGGACCGCGGCGCGGGTGACCGCGGCGCGCAGCTCGTCGGCGCCCGCGGTCTTGCGCACGACGTCGACCGCGCCGCCGCGCATCGCCGCGACCGTCGCCTGCACCGTCGGCGCTGCCGCCAGCGCGATCAGCGCGACGTCGGGCGCCGCCGCCTGCAAGCGCTCGATCGTGAGCGCGGCGCCGTCGGGGCCGAGGTCGAACAGCGCGACGTCGTAGGGCACCGCCTGCACGCACGCCAGCGCCGCCTCGAGATCGACCGCGGTGTCGACCACGAAGCCGTCGCCGAGCTGCAGCGCGATCAGCCGCGGGATGTGGGGCTCGCCGTCGATCACCAGCAGCCGACACGGCGGCTGGCTCACGGCCGACCGCCATCGAGGGTCGGCAGGCACACCACCGCGGTCGTGCCCTGCCCGGGCGTCGACGCGAACGCCAGCGTGCCGCCGTGCTCCTCGACGATGCGGCGGCAGATCCCGACGCCGAGGCCGGAGCCGCGATCGCCGCGCGTGGTGAAGAACGGCTCGCCGAGCCGCGCGACCACGTCGGGCGTCATGCCGACGCCGTGATCGGTGACGGTGACGCGGGCCTGGCCGCGGTCATCGACGCCGACTCGTAGCTCGATGGTGGCGCCCGGCGCGGTCGCGAGCGCGGCGTTGTGGACCAGGTTGATCACCACCTGCGCGACCTTGGCGTGATGACACAGGCACAGCGGATGGGCGTCGATCGTCCGCGCGATGGTGCGGCGTCGCACCTCGGGATCGTGGCGCAAGAGCGCCAGCGCCTCGTCGACGATCGCCGCGAGATCCGACGGCTCGCGCACCAGCGGTCGGCCCTGGCCGTCGGAGAAGTCGCGGATCGCGTCGACCATCGCGAGCAGGCGGCGCTGGGCGCCGACGATCACGTCGGCCAGCTCGACCAGCTCGGGGTCGGCGGCGACGCGGGTCTTGATCGCCTCGGCGTACCCGACCAGCGCGAGCTGCTGACCGAGCTCGTGGGCGATGCCGGTGACGACGCGCCCGACCGCCGCGAGCTGCTCGGCGACGACCAGCCGCTCGGTCGCGGTCGCCAGCTCGGTCGAGGTCGACTCGAGGGCGGCGGTCGCGCGCTCGGCCTGGCCGCGGGTCGACACCAGCGCGTGATCGCGCGCGGCGATCTCGCGCGTCAGCTCGTCGACCGCGCGCGCCAGCTGGGCGCGATCGATCGCCGCGGCGAGGCGCGGCAGCAGCTCGGCCGCGAGCACCGGACGCGCGACCACCGCGAGCGGGCCGACCAGCGCCGCCGCCTCGGCGAACGCGTCGGCGTCGTTGGCGGCGCACACCGCGATCAGCGGCAGGTGCGGATCGCGCTCGCGCAGCTGCGCCAGGATCGCCGCGCTCGATCGGCCGCCGACTCGCAGCCCGACGATCGCCGCGCCGATCGATCCGGTGACGGGAGCGGTGCTGGCGAAGCTCGGCTCGTGGCCCACGACCTGCGCGACCACCTCACCGATCTGCCGCGCGATCAGCGGGTCGTCTTCGATGATGAGGATGCGGGTCACAGCTTGTCCACGGTGGCGGAATTTTCCCGTCCAGAACGTTGGACAGTGTACACGGCGCTGGACAGCTGGCACCGCCAGATCTGCGTCAAGCGTCTGGAATGTTGTGTGTTCGATCGTGGACTCGGGGTGGCGCGACTGTTGCGACAACGGGGTCTGCAACGAACTCGAAACCCCGAGGTAACCCGCCATGAACGACCGCCCCCTGGACGTGCCCCGACTCGATGCCGAGGCCCGCTCCTACGCGAAGGCGATCGCGCTGCGCTTCGTCAAGGACGACTCCGCCGCCGCCGATGACATCGCTCAGGACGCCATGCTGCTCGCCCACCGTCACCTCGGCTCGTTCCGTGGTGACGCGCGGTTCTCGACCTGGCTCTACCGCGTCACCACCACCGCGGCGCTGATGCACCTGCGCCGCCAGCGCCGCCGCAGCCGCGAGGTCCTCGGCGTCGCCGACGACGACACCACGCCGTGGATCGAGTCGCTGCCGTCGCGCGCGCCGTCGAGCGAGACGACGGTGGCGGCCCGCGAGCAGTGCGCCCGCGCCACCCGCGGCGTCGCGCGGCTCGGCGCCCGCTACGGCGAGGTGTTCCAGCTGCGCTTCGGGCTCGGCTACACCGAGGGCGAGATCGCCCGCCGCACCGGCCTGTCCCTCGCCGCGGTGAAGACCCGCGCCCACCGCGCCAAGCTGGCGGCGCGCGCCGCGGTGTGTCCCGAGTGATGGTGCCGGAGTGCCGTCCGGTGTGACGCGACCGCGCACGGTCTGGACGGGCGCGCGCCGCGGTGTGTCCCGAGTAAGCGTGCGGCGTGTCCGTCGGCCCACGCGGCGGCGCAACTGGCGGCAGTCGCTCGGCGATCGCGTGGCACGACGATCGCAATCTCCCGGGTCGTGCTGACCGCGCTCTTGCCCCTCGCCGCCTTCCTCACCGGATCTCCCGCCCCGCTCGACGCCCCGTCGCTCGCGGCCCATGCCTTCGCCGACGCCGAGCGCGTCCTCGCGGTCCACCAGCTCCCGGGCGCGGTCGTGTTCGATCTCGACCGCGCCGGAGAGCGGTTCCAGCTGACGATCTCGCTCGACGACGACGGCGCGGTGGTCGCGACCGCGATCGACTGGACCGGCCCGGCCGATCCCGCCGGGGGCGTCGGCCCGGGCCGCGCCGCGCGCCTCGATCGCATCGATCGCATCGACGTCAGCCGCGACGGCGCCGCGGTCGTCGTCCGCGGCGGCGCGACGTCGGCGCGATTCGCGATCGCCGCCTCCCGCTGATCGATCGCCGCGGTGCTACGGTGCCGCGTGCGTCAGAAGGTCGACCGCGCCGCGGTCCCCAGCGAGCTGCTCCCGGGCGCGCCGGTCGAGCTGCTGCAGGATCTCCACCTGCTCACCCGGACCGGCGAGCTGAACGCCGACGCGCGCCGCAAGCTGAAGCAGATCCGTCACCTCCTGCAGCTGCTCGGCCCCGCCCTCGACGACGTGCTCGCGCGCTTCCCGACCCCGACGGTGGTCGACTGCGGCGCCGGCAAGAGCTACCTCGGCTTCCTGCTGTACGTGACGCGGCTGCGCGGCACCGCCGCATCGCTGGTCTCGATCGAGAGCCGCCCCGAGCTGGCGGTCGCCGCCGCCGAGCGCGCCGAGCGCTTCGCGTGTCCGAAGATGACGTTCGTGACCGGCACGATCGCCGAGGCGTCGCTACCCGAGCGGGTCCAGCTCGTCACCGCGCTCCACGCCTGCGACACCGCCACCGACGACGCGCTGGTCCGCGCGGTCAACGCCAGCGCCGACTGGATCGCGGTGGTGCCGTGCTGCCAGGCCGAGGTCGCGCGCCAGCTCGGCGACGGCAAGCGCCCCGATCCGACGCTCGCCGCGCTGTCGGCGCACCCGTGGCATCGCCGCGAGCTCGGCTCGCACCTCACCAACGTCGTGCGCGCCCTCGCCCTCGAGGCCCACGGCTACCAGGTCACCGTCACCGAGCTGACCGGCTGGGAGCACTCGCTGAAGAACGAGCTGATCCTCGCGCGCCGGGTGCAGCGCTTCGATCGCGCGGCCCAGACCCGCCTCGACGAGCTGTGCGCGCGCTTCGGCATCGCGCCCTCGATAGTTCGAGGTCTCGCGTCTCGGATGGGGGGCCCCACGGGGGCATGACCCCGTGGGGGGAAGGGCCGGCGACGGCCCTTCAAAAGAGATCGATATCGAGGCCGACCCGGGCGCCGATCTTCACCGTCGTGAGGTCGGCGCCGTCGACGAAGGTCCGCTCCCACGACACGCCGAACGCCGCGCCCGGGAAGAAGAAGCGCGTGCGCAAGGCGCGCCCGCCGATCGACGCGCCGACGTGGATGCCCTGATCGACGCGATCGAGCGCGCCCTCGCGGGTCTTGCCGAGCCAGCCGGCCTCGGCCTCGAGGTAGACGTTGGTCA
>JAYTAJ010000140.1:0-4828 GCA_043737575.1 Myxococcales bacterium
GAGATCTCGGCCGACAGCTTCAGCTTCTCCTGATCGCGGAAGTTGCGGTTGAGCTTGAGCGACGTGACCTGGACGATCCGCGACTCGGTCTCGAGCAGCTGCAAGAAGTCCTTCACCTGCACCAGCGACAGCTCGTCGACGTCGATCTGCACCGCGTGGACCATGTACTTGCCGCGCGGGGTCGGCGTGCGCGGCGTGACGGTCTGGACCGGCACCTTGGCCTGCTCGCTTGCCTTGTAGATGTAGCTCTCGAGCGGGACCTGCTCGGCGGTGATCGCGGCGACGGGATCGCCGGCCGCGGCCGGGGTCCGCGCGGTGGCGCGGTACGCGGTCAGCTTGTGCAGCGCGCTGCGCGCCGCGTTGTTCTTGGCCTCGAGGGCGTCGAGGCGATCCTTGATCGCGAGGGCGACGTAGAGCACCGCCACGATCACCGCGGCGGCGCCGAGCAGCACCACCAGGCGGCGCTCGCGCGGCGAGATCGACTCCCACTTGTCGCGAAATCTATCGACGGCAGCCATGGCTCACCTTCTTCAGAGGCTGTGAGGATTCCCGCGAGGGAATCCGAAGAGGCTCTGCTCTGTGAGCCGAGGCCTGCGACAAGGTGTCGGACTCACTCGCTCTCACATGCACTCCGTGCGCATCGCAAACGAGAACAGCTTCTCGCCATCCTTGCCGCTCTTGATCGCCCCGCGCGTGATCTTCTCCTTCACGCACGGGATGCTCTGCAGCGCGTTCTGCAGATCGTCGATCTCCTCGGGCGTCTTGGCCGATCCCTCGAGGTTGACCTTGTTGTCCTTGATCTCGATCGCGGTGACGTTGAGCGTCACCTTGTCGCGCGGCGGCAGCTTGCCGTTGATCTCGAGCAAGAGGTCGTAGGCCGACATCTTCGCCATCGGCGAGTCGCCCGCGACCGCGGCGCCGCCGGTCAGGGCTTGCAGCTCCTTCACCGTCTTGGGCTTGCCGTCGAACACCTCGGCTGACTCGACCGCGATCCGCGTCGCCAGCGTCTTCTCGGCCTGGCGCAGCTGCCGCATCGACGCCCACGCCGACGCGCCCGCGAACGCCAGCACCACCAGCGCGGCGATGCCGATGTGCAGGAGCTTGGTCCGCAGGAAGGTCATGTCGACCCGGAACGCCAGCGGCCCCTGCCGCAGATCGAACGACGGCCGTCCGCCCGCGCCGTCGAGCGCGGCCGCGACCGCGAGCGCGCCGCCATCGAGCACGCTGGCCTCGACCAGCCGCGGCGTCAGGAACGCGGTCGCGTCGGCCGGCGTCAAGGTCGTCACCGGCAGCTGCAGCTCGTCGGCGACGAAGCCGGCGATGCCGCGCAGTCGGCTCCCGCCACCGCACAGCACCACGCGGGTCACCGCGACGCCGGTCTTGGCGCGGCCGGCGGCGAGGGTCTGGCGCAGCTCGCGAGCCCACGGCCCGACCTCGCCGACCAGGACCCCGTGGACACGCTGCCAGGCCTCGCTCGGCGCGGGGTTGTTGCTCGACGCGATGAAGCCGTCGGTGTGCTTGGCGTGCTCGGCGTCGGCGAACGGCAGCCGCCAGTTCTTGACGATCGCCTCGGTGACGTGGCGGCCACCGCGGCCGATCGTGCGCGACAGGATCGCCCGGCCGCCGCGCGAGAACACGACGTTGGTGTGATCGTGGCCGATGTCGATCACCGCGACCGCGGCGCCGTCGGTGCCGCGATCGAGCCGCGCCAGCACCGCGGGTGGCATCAGGCCGCGGGCCTCGGAGCCGGCCGCGGAGGTCAGCTCGAGCAGCTCGCGAGCTCGGGCCATGCGCATCGAGTAGGTGAGCACGCGCATGCCGTCGGTCGGCGCGGCGACGCGACCGCGGATCGGCGGCGCGCCCGGCTCGATCGGCGCCACGGGCGCGGCGTCGACCGCGGGCAGCGGCTCGCACGCGTAGACCAGCTCCTCGAGATCGACCGGCACCACGCCCTCGAGCTCGGCGCCGACCGCGCGTTCCAGATCCTGGCGGCGCAGCGACTTGAAGCCGAACTCGAGCACGTGCACGAACACCTCGGCACCGCCAACCACCAGGTAGCCGGAGTCCTTCTCGAGCTTGTGCTCGCGGATGATCGCCGCCAGCACCCGGGCCGCGCGCTGCTCGTAGGGCTCGCCGTCGCCGGGCGGCACCACGCGCTCGATCACCTCGCCGACGACGCTGTGGCGAAACCCGGCCGACGCGATCGCGACCTTCACGCTCCACGCACCCAGATCGACGGCAAACACGCGACTCATCGTGAAGTCCTCATGACGCGCTACTCCTCCCGCAGGTAGAGCCAGGAACCGTTCTTCTTGTCGGGTGGCAGCTTGGTGAGCACCCGACTCTGTTGCAGCGCGAACTTCTGATCCCAGGTGCCGCGGATGGTGCGGCGCAGCGGGTTCAGGATGCCGCCCCGCGTGACCTCGCCGTAGACCTCGACCTCGTAGAGCCGCACCGACTCGGACACCGCGATCTTGTCGAGCTCGGACTTCTTGAGCGTGAGGCCCGTGACCCCGGGCGGCAGGCTCGGGATCGGCGCCTGGGTCGGGCTGGTGCCGCCACCCTCGGCGCCGGGATCGCCAGCGAGCGACGCGAACGCCGCCCCCGGATCCTTCACGAACTCGACGAACTCGTCGGTGGTCGTGAAGTAGAAGCCGAAGGTCTTGGCCTGGATCACCAGGTTCGCGATCGCCCACACCACGGTGAAGTCGCGGGCCAGCGGATCCTTGTCGTCGGCCGCGAGGGTGATGAGCGCGCTGATGATCTTGGGATCGTCGAGGGCGCGGAGGTTGACCTTGCACTCGCCGGCCACCCGGAACGCGGTGCCGAACAGGGTCCAGAACCGATCGTCGACGCCGCGCACCAGCTTCAGCTCGGCGACCGAGTCGATCGCGCCGTTCTTGGCCTTGTACTTGTCGGTCAGGCCCTCGTAGCCGTAGTCCTCGGGCGCGCCCGGGGTATCGGCGCGATCGGTGTTGGTGTCGATGTAGTCGATGATCGCGTCGATCTGGGTCTTGCGATCGCGGCGCCAGCCCTCGGCGTCCTCCTCCTCGAAGATCGGGTCGAACGCGGGCGGGTACAGCAGCGCCTCGAGGGCGCCGCGCACGAGCTTCTGGTTGCCGGGGCCCGACGCCGCGCAGTTGACGTTGATCTTGCCGTCGATCGGCGTGATGCGGACGCCGAAGCCGCCGATGTCGGAACCGAGGCCCTTGGCGTCCTCGGCCGACAGCCCGATCGCGCCCTCGACCTCCTCGGGGGTGCCGCCGAACGCGCCCATCAGGGTGTCGGCGTAGTCGGTGATCTGCACGCCCTCGAGCCCCATCTCGGGGTTGGCCTTCGCGGCGTCGTCGAGGCGCTTCTGCAGCCGCAGCACCAGGTCGGTGACGTTGAGCGACGACCGCGCCAGCATCTGGGCGCGCATCTGGTCGAGGTTGTTGCGCGACTGCAGCATGTCGATGTTGGTGCGCGTGCCGAACTCGTTGACGATCACCATGCAGATCGCGATCGCGGTGACCACCATCAAGATCGCCATGCCGGCGCGCTCGCGCTGCGAGGCCGGGCGGCGGCGGGTGCGGATGGGAGCGGGCTTGATCGGCATGGCTAGTAGAGCAGCTGCTCCTCGAGCAGCAGCCGGGCCTGGGTGGTGACGGTCAGCTCGTCGCCGCGCGGGTCCTTGTAGGTGATCTTGATCCGGACCCGGGTCGGCAGCCGGCCGTTCTCGCCGTCGGCCTTGGTCGAGTCCCAGTCGCGCTGCCACTTCTTGTCCTGCCAGTCCCAGAACTCGAGCTCGAGCTTCTCGACGTCGCGGATCAGCACGTCGAGCTCGCCCGGCTCCTCCTCCCAGTCCTCGTTCGACGGCCGCCGCAGCTCCTTGCGGTACAGGCTGTCGTGGTTGCTGTTCTTCTCGCGGGCGTCGTCGAGGTAGTAGACGACGACGGTCTGGTCGGACTCGTTGGCGTCGGCCCACAAGGTCATGTGGCCGAAGCTCGAGAACCGCAGCTCGTCCTCCTTGCCGATGAACTGGGTGCGCTTGTCGTCGAGGTTGGTGTTCTCGTTGCGCGACAGGTACGCGCTCTCGAGGTCGTGGACCATCCGCGCCATGCCGAGGCGGAGCTCGTGGTTGCGATCCTCGAAGGCCTCGAAGGTCACGCGGGCGTCGGACGCCGACTTGATCGTGCTCCACGCCAGCATCATCATCAGGCCCATGATCGCCATCGCGATCAGGATCTCGATGAGCGTCATGCCGCGGCGGTGGGAGCGCTTCATATGCCCAGCGCTCCCAGCGTCTTCTGCATCCCGGCCGGATCGGTGACGTAGAGGATGACCTTCACGTCCTCCTTGCGGAGGCCGGTGTCCCACGCGATCGTCAGCGAGATCTTGCGGATCGACGCCTTCAGCACCTGCTGGATCAGCGTGTACTGACCCTGGATGAACGCGCCGCTCTTGGCCTCGCCCGCCGAGTCGGCGCCGCCGCCGCCGCCGAACATGCTCATCATGCCGCCGAGCGCGCTCGACTGGAACTTGTCGACGGCGTCCTCATCGAGCTCGCCGGAGCCCGAGCCGTCGCCCGAGCCTGCGCCCGCCGAGCCCGAGCCGGTGCCCTGCTCGAGGCCCATCAGCTTCTCGAAGCTCGGCAGCTCGGCCGGCTCGATGATCACCTTCCAGGTGATGCGCGGCCAGCCCTCCTCGCTGAAGTCGCCCTCCTCTTCCTGGACGTCGTCCTGGAAGCCCTCGTCGAGCAGCTTCTCCTCGACGTCGTACAGCTTGCTGCGGCCGAGGTCGGCCACGACGCCCATGTAGAACGCCTCGTTGGCCGCGGTGACGTTGC
>JAYTAJ010000141.1:0-4827 GCA_043737575.1 Myxococcales bacterium
TCGGTGATCTCGACGATGATCTGGCCGAGCTCCTGGCGGGCGTGCAGCGACACCGTGCCGTGGCTGGGCTTGCCGCGCGCCGCGCGCACGCCCGGCAGCTCGATGCCGTGCGACACCGCGTTGCGGACCAGGTGCAACATCGGCTGGAACAGCGAGTCGACGATGGTCTTGTCGAGGTTGACGTCGTCGCCGACCGTCACCAGGCGGGCCTCGCGGCCCTCGCGTTGCGCGGCGTCACGCACCGGGAGCTGGAGGCGCGAGAACAGCGCGTCGAGCGGCACCATGCGAGCCCGCGTCACCTCGCCCTGGATCCCGGCGACGATGGTGCCGAGCGAGTCGGAGTCTTGGGCGAGCTCGCCGAGCCCACCCGCGAGCTGACCGAACAGCTCGTGCAGATCGGTCGAGCCCTCGGTGAGGCTGCGCGCGAGGATGTTGACGTCCTCGTAGCGGTCGAGCTCGAAGTCGCTGAACCCACTCCAGCTCTTGCCCCGCGCCGCCGCAGCGCCGCCGGTCGGCGTCCGCGCCAGCGTCGAGAACTCGTGGTTCTCGCGAAACTTCTCGACGACCTCGATCACGCGCTGGCTGCTGCGGCCGACGTCGGCCTGGAGCGTCCGCAGCCCCTCGACGCGGCTCTGCAGCCGCGACCGGCCGATTACCAGCTCGCCCGCGAGGTTCATCAGCGCGTCGAGGCGCTCGATGGAGACCCGGATGTCGCGACGCTCGGGCACCAGGCTCACGCCGCCGCGCTCGCTGACCTCGCTACCCTCACCGAGCCGCGAGCCCGAGCGCGAGCCCGACCGCGACGCGACGCCGCTCATCGAGGTCGCGCGCGACGCGCCCGCGAGCAGCCGCGCGATCCGGCTCCCGAGGCGGCCGGGCGTGACCTCGACGAAGCCGAGCCGCACCGTGCGGAGCTGACGCCGCAGCTCGCCATGCCACGGCAGGAGCAAGGCCGAGATGGTGCGGAGCGGCGGCAGGATCGGCGCCCGGCCCAGGCTCTCGAGGAGATCCTCGATCTCATGGATCTGATCGCCGACCGGCGCTACCCCGAGCGCGTTCACCACGCCCTTCAGCGTGTGGTACCCGCGCGACAGCTCGTCGAGCTGCGCGCTGGGCCGCTCGGAGCGCTCGAGCGCCAGCACCGTGCGGTCGAGGAGCTCGAGCAGCTCGGCGCACTCCTGCTGGAACGACCCCTCGAGCTCGGGGTCGACGACGGCGACCGCGATGCGCTGGGCGCCGCTCGGGGCCGCGCCGGTCAGCAGATCGGCCCGCACCGTCCTGGTGAGCGCGACGATCTGATCGGCGAGCTCGGAGGTGGCGGTCGTCGCGCTCTCGAGCCCGGCGTACAAGGCGCGAGCCTTGGTCGACAGCCCGGCGTCGGCGACGATCAGCGCCGAGCCAGTCAGGCGGTGAAACAGCTGACCGAGCCGAACCCGGGCCGGGGCGTCACCGCCGCGGAGCTCGGGCAACAGCCGGGCCGCCTCGTCGAGGATCTGGCTGGCCTCGGCCTGGAACACCACCTGGGCGTCGTCGAGGCTGCCGCGGGACGAGGGCCGCGCCTCCGAGGCCGGCGGCGCCTCGAGCAGGAACGACGAGACCGCCGCCGGGGTGTACTCCGCCAGCAGCGTGGCACAGGTCGCCAGACGCCAGCGCAGACCGGCGAGGTCGGGCGGCGTCAGCGTGGCACACGCCTCCATCTGGCCCGCGGCCTCGGCGATGGCCGGCGCGCGCGCGACCAGCGCGGTGCCGCGAAGCCGGTGCAGCACCGCGCGGAGCTCGGTGCCCGCGGTCGGGGCGGCCTGGGGATCGCCATCGGCGAGGACGCCCGCCAGATGCTCGACCTCGTCGAGCGTGGCCCGGACCTCCCGCTCGAACTCGGCGGCGACCTCGTCGAAGGCGGCCGAAGGCGCGGCCGCGGCCGCCGCGGTCGGCAGGCCCGCGAGGCGCCGGAGCTGATCGGTCGACGCGATCAGCTGGTGGATGGTGTCGGCGGGCAACGGCTCGGCGGCGTCGTGGAGCGCCTCGGTCCGCGCCTGCAGGTCGGCGGCGCGATCACTGACCGCGATCAGCCCGACAGTGGCGGCCGCGCCCTTGAGCGTGTGGTACGCGCGCTCGGCGGTCTTCAGCAGCGCGCGGTCGTCGGGCTTCCCCTGCAGCGCCGCCAGGGTCTGGTCGAGGCTCGCCATGGTCTCGCGGGCCTCCTCGGCGAAGATCTCGGCCAGCTCGGCGTCGATCGCGCCGGTCTCGATCGAGTCGACCCGCTCGTCGACCGAGCCGCCGAACGAGAACCGCTCCTCGACGGCGACCGGGAGGACCATCCGCGGGACCGTCACCGGCGCGTCGGCCGCCGACCCGGCGAAGCTCCATTCGTCGTCGACGACGGCGCTGCTCGGCGGCAGCGCGGGCACCGGCTTGGCCACGGCTCGCGCCGTCGCGATCGACAGCATCGGCCCGAGGTCCGCGGTCGACTCCCCGACCGGGCGGCCGTTGCCGTTGCTCGCCTCGCGGCCATGGAGCGCCGCGATCGAGCCGGTCACGCTCTCGACTCGCTGCCGCCAGCCGGCCGCGATCGCGGACGCCTCCTGCGAGCGATGATCGAGCTCGAGCGACAGCATCGCGAGCATGTCCCCGGCGCCGCCGACGATCGCGCCCGCGATCTCGCGTGCGCGGGACAGGTGCAGGACCGCGCGCGCGAGCTCGTCGCGGCCGCGCTGGGCCAGGGCCTCGAGCCCGGCGGCGCTGTCCGCCAGCGAGCCCGCCTGCACCAGGCGCGATGTCCCGTAGATCGCGTGGCCGTGATCACCGATGGTCTCGAAGACGGTCAGTGCCGCCGGCAAGGCCTCGACGCCGAGGTCCTTGCGTTCGAGGATCTCGCGAGCCCCGGACTCGATCTTGCCCAGGAAGCGAGTGATGTCCGACGTCAGCGTGTCGCGAACGTCGTCGATGGTGAAGCCGGTATCCATGCGATCCTCCTACGCGCGTTGGTTCAGACGACCTTGAAGCGCGCGACACTCTTCTGGAGGTGTTGCGCCATCACCGCGAGCTCTTGCACCGAGATCGCCGTGCCCGCCGCGCCTTGCTCGGTCGCCAGGGCGATGGTCGAGATGCGTCCCATCGCGCTCACCACGACTCCAGACTTCTGGACCTGCTCCTTGGCGATCGAGGAGATCTCGACGACGAACGTCGACGACTCGCTCGAGGCGCCCTGGATCTTGCGGAGCGACTGGCCGGCTTCGCCGACCGCGACTGCCTCCTCCTCCACGACCTGAGTCTGCTGCTCGACCGCGCTCACCGTCTCGAGCGTCTCGGCGTGGATCGCCTTGACCAGACGGTCGATGTCGCCGGTCGCGGTCGCGGTCCGCTCGGCCAGCTTGCGAACCTCCTCGGCGACCACCGTGAAGCCACGGCCGTGCTCGCCGGCGCGGGCCGCCTCGATCGCGGCGTTGAGCGCGAGCATGTTGGTCTGCTCCGAGATCCGGCTGATCGTCGCGACGATGCCCGTGATCTCCATGCTGCGATCGCCGAGGTTCTTCATCTTCTTCGCGCCGGCCTGGACGTTGGCGCGCAGCGCGCCCATGCCGGTGATGACGTCCTCGACGGCCTTCGACCCCTCGGCCGCGGACACCTCGGTGCGCTTCGCCGCTTCGACGGCGATCTTGGCGTCCTCGGACACCTTGGCGATCTCCACGCTCATGCGCTCGACCAGCACCTTGGCGTCGGCGAGCTCGGTCGACTGGTTGGTCGCACCGGCCGACATGACGACGGTCGCGTCTCGCACCTTGGTCACGATGACCTCGGTGCGCGCGATCTGCAGCGCGACCTGGCCGAGCAGCTCCTGGAGCGATTCCATCAGCGTGTTGAAGGCGTCGGCGACGTTGCCGAGTGCACCCGTCGACACCTGGGCGCGGACGGTGAGATCGCCGTCCGAGGCGCTGGCGACCACGTCGAGCAGCTCGGTGATGTTGCGCTGGAGGGAGCGGTTGTCGTCCTCGACCGCGGCCTTGAGCGTTCGGGTCTCGACCAGGAGGTCGCGCACACCGTTGAACGCCTGGCGGACCTGGCCGAGCTCCTCGGTCGCGGTGATCTCGAACCGGCCCTCGGCCACCTCGCGGGCGTCGCGCACGGCGCTCTCGAGCGGGCGTCGGATGCTGCGGCCGAGGAGGGTGGCGATGAGCATCGCCGACACCAGCGCGATGATGGTCAGGATCGCGGTCGCGGCGAGCGCCGTCGCGACCGAGCTCTCGATCTCCGACGACTGCCGGCGCATCGCGTCGCCGTGGGTCTTGGCGAAGTTCTCTTCGATATCCTCGAGCTCGCGGATGGCGGGCTTGAACGGAGCCATCGCGGCGTTGGCGGCGCCGGCGGTGGCGAACTTGCCTGCGCGGAGATCCACGACGACGCTCTTGAGGCCGGCGCTGTAGGCCGCCAGCCGGTCACGCATCTCGCCCACGGTCTTGCGATCCGCGGCCAGGTCGGCCGTCGTCTCGATCGCGGCGAGACTCGCGAGCAGCTTGTCGTGGTTCGCGTTCCACTTGCCCTCGTACTCCGTCACCTTGTCGGCCGTCTCGAGGTTGATGAACATGTCCTTCTCGTACTGGCGCAAGGTGACGACCAGCGCGCGCGCCGCGGCGCCCTCGGCGGCCAGCGTCGCGTCGGTGTTGACGAGGTGCTGCAGCTCGCGCTGGTTCGCGCGGCTGGTGTAGAGGCCGATGATGGACGCGAGGGCCATGAGGCCAATCGCGACCGCGAATCCTGCGGTGAGCTTTCGGCTCACGCGCATCGTGCTCATTAGTTTCTCGATGCCAAACATGGGTGGTCTCCTTGGAA
>JAYTAJ010000142.1:0-4825 GCA_043737575.1 Myxococcales bacterium
ACCGTGCGGCCGAGGCGGACCACCGCCTCGATGACGCACAGCAAGCCGAAACTGGCGACGCCCATCCACTGCACGAGCACGACCGTGAGGACGACGTTCACGACCGGCAGGGAGACGGTCAGCGACAGCACGAGCATCGTGGCAACCCAGCCGAAGGTGTCGGCCATGGCGCGGCGCCACCGCGGCGTCGACGGCCCCCCCTCAGGGCGATTCACCCCCACCCCGCGCATTACTGTGATCGCTCCAGCAGCGCCGCGATCTCGGCGACCCGCGGGTGATGATCGCCGAGCGCGACGACCGCGAGCGCGCGGGCCTCGCGCAGCGCGGCGGTGGCCTCGGCGCGGTGGCGCGCCGCGAGCTCGACGCGGCCGAGCGCGATCAGCGCCGCGATCGCGGTGTTGCCGGCGAGCGGGCCCTCGGCGCGCAGCGCGGCGATCACCGTCTCGACCGCGGCGCGGGCCGGTTCGATCCGGCGGCTGACGACGAGCGCGGTGGCGCGCGACACCTCGACCCGCCGCAGCCGGGGGTGACCGTCGGGGAGCTTGGCACCCGCGGTGGTGCGACCGCGGGTCAAGGTCGCCAGCGCGGCGGCGGCGTCGCCGCGCGCGAGGTGGGCGTCGGCCAGCTCGACGAAGGTCTCGAGCAGCTCGGGGTTGTCGGCGCCCGGCGACTGCGCGCCGAACCCGAGCGCCCGCGTCAGCTCGGCGATCGCGGCGTCGGCGTCGCCGCGATCGAGCGCGAGCGAGCCGACGTTGTGGGCCGCCATCCACTTGTTGCGCGCGGCCGGTTGGTCCTCGGCGAGCCGCTGCGCCGCGACGAAGTGCGTCGCCGCGTCGCCGTAGCGCGCCAGCGCCTGCAGCGTCACGCCGAGGTTCAGGTGCGACGAGAAGTTGCTGGGATCGTCGGCGCCGAAGATCCGCGTGCGCGCCGCCAGCACCTCCTCTTGCAGCCGCCGCGCCGCCTCGAGATCGCCGGCCTCGGAGATCACCGACGCCAGGTTGCTGAGCGACGCCAGCGTGTACGGGTGCTCGCGGCCGCGCAGCTCGACCTGCAGCTCGATCGATCGCTCGAACAGCGCGCGGGCGTCGGTCAGCTTGCCCTCGCGCTTGGCGAGGATGCCGTGGCGGTTGAGGACGCCGGTCAGCTCCTCGCGGCCGCCGTCGGGGTCGGCCTCGAGGATGGCGCGAGCCTCGCCGAGCGCGGCGCGGGCCTCGTCGAACCGCCCGGCGTTGGAGCGCATGCGGCCGAGCCCGGACAGGAACATCGCACGCAGCCGCGGCGGGTTGCCGCTGCGCTCGAGCGCAGCCTCGGTCACCGGCCGCAGGCTCTCGGCCTCGTCGAGCTTGCCGAGCTTGTCGAGGATCTCCATCAGCGAGATCCACGCCAGCGTCACCGTGCGATCGTCGCGCGCGATCGCGGCGAGGCGCGCCGCGCGCTCGTAGGACGTCCGCGACTGCGCCATCTCGTTCACCGCGTTGGACACCGCGCCGTGCAGCATGAACGTCGACGCCGCGAGGCCGGGATCGCCGCCGTCGCCGTCGCCGAGCGCGGCGACCACCGGCTCGAGGATGGCCTGCGCCTCCTTGAAGCGACCGGTGTCGAGCGCGGTGCGGGCCGCCACCAGCTGTTGGGTCAGCCGCACCACCTCGACCGGCAGCACCGCGGCGCCCGCCAGCGGGCTGTGCTGCAGGAGCTCGTCGTCGTCGCACCGCGCCAGCTCGGGCAGGCGCGCCGACGCGACCAGCGCGACGTCGACGATCTTGCCGTCGGCGTGGGCCAGGGCGTCGACCAGCGCCGCGAACTGATCGCGGGCGCCGTCGAGGCAGCGATCGCGGACCCGCCGCACCGTCGCCGACTGCTGATGGGTGACGGCGGCGCGGCAGGTCGCGACCCGCGCCGCGCTCCAGTCGGCGGCGAACCGATCGAACGCGCTGCACACCCGCTCGGCGGCCTGTCCGGCGTACGGACGACCGGTCGCGATGAACGCGACCGTGATCGCGTCGGCGCGATCGGCAGGCCAGGTCGGCGCGATCGCGGTCGCCGCCGCGGCGCAGGCGTCGTCGGCGGTCGCCGCGGGCTCGCGGGTCAGCCACCACGCGCCAGCGCCGCCGATCGCGATCGCGCCGATCACCGCGGCGGTGACGCGGCGACGGGCCCGGCTGGGATCGCGGGCGATCGCCGCGAGCAGCGCCGCCATCGACGGGAAGCGCGCGTTGGGATCGACCTGGAGCCCGCGGGTCAGCGCGCGCCGCAGGTGAGCCGGTACCACCCGATCGCGCGGCGGCGGCGGCAGCACCTGCGCGCGCACCGCGCGCGACAGCTCGAACATCGTGTCCCCCGCGAACGGCCGCGCGCCGTGCAGCGCCTCCCACAGCGCGACGCAGAACGCGAACTGATCGGCGGCGGGACCGACCAGCGCGCCGACGTGCTGCTCGGGCGCCATGTACGCGGGCGTGCCCATCACCGTGCCGGTCGAGGTCACGCTGACGCTGTCGCGGGGCCGCGCGCGCTCGGCGGCGCCGTCGACCGTGATGAGGTCGTCGGAGTTGGCGGTGCTGCGCGCCAGATCGGCGGCGTCGCCGGGATCGCCGACCTGCCGCACCAGCCCGAAGTCGGCGACCCGGACCCGGCCGTCGGCGCCGAGCAGGATGTTGTCGGGCTTGAAGTCGCGGTGGACGAAGCCGGCCTGGTGCGCGGCGGCGAGGCCCTGCCCGGCCTGCGCATAGACCGCGACCAGCTCACGCCAGGTCCGCGGCGTCGCCTGCCACTGCCGCACGGTGCCGCCGTCGAGGAACTCCATCGCGACGTAGACGTCGTCCTCGATCGTACCGACGTCGTAGACGGTCACGACGTTGGGGTGGATGAGCTGCGCCATCGCCCGCGCCTCGCGGATCAGCCGCTCGAGGTTCTCGATCCGGGTCGCGCCGCGCAAGATCTTCAGCGCGATCAGCCGGTCGAGCCGCAGGTCGCGGGCGAGGAACACCAGGCCCATGCCGCCCTGCCCGAGCGTGCGCTCGATCCGGTAGGCCTCGTCGACCACCTGGCCCGGCACCAGCCGCGCTGGCGCGTCGTCGGCGAGGACCCGGCGCAAGAAGCTGTCGCCCTCGGTGCCGGGCGCCGCGCCCAGATCGGTCTCGCCGATCACCGTGCTCTCGAGCGCCGCCGACCGCGGCAGCACCGCGGGCGTCGCTTCGGGCAGCGCCGACTGTTCCGGCGGAGGCGCTGGCTTGGTCACCGCCGGAGCCTAACACCGCACGGGTGAGCCAGTCAGCGGAGGTACGGGCGCTCGCCTGGCAACAGCAGCTGTTTCGCGCGCGCGCGCCACGACGGCGGACAGCGATCACCGAGCCGCACCGCCGCGGCGGTGAGCGCGTAGCCCCGCGAGCGCACGTCGAGGCCGACGACCTCGGCCTCCACCGCCGCGACGTCGAGCGCGCCGTCGCGGTCGATCGCGCGCAGGAACGCGAGCACCGGCGGGACGGCGTGGGGCTCGACCGTCGCCTCGACCGCGGCGCGCAACCGCTCGTCGTCGGCCGCGCCGCCGACCCGCCGCGCCACCGCCCAGGCGAACAACGACGCGGGGTGATCGAACGGCTCCATCACCGCGGCCATCGCGACCGCGCCGGGCGGCGGGCCGTCGGAGGCGCCGACCAGCGCCGTCACCTGCTCGTGGAAGAGGTCCTCGGACCCGAGCGCTTCCGCGAGCCGACCCGCCGCCAGCGCGTGGTTCACCGAGCCGGGCTCGGGCGCCACCAGCACGCTCACCCAGCCGTCGACCGGCAAGCCGGTGAGGACGGGCGCGCCGTCGCCGGCGGTGGCGCGTCGCACCCGCACGATGTCGAGGACGACACCCTCGCACAGCGCCGGCGACGCCACGCACGCCCCGGTCATGATCGGGTTCGCCGCGGCGTAGTCTTCGTGCGCCGCGAGCGCGGCACCGTACGCGTACGCGAGCCACGGATGGGCCGGCCATCGCTGGTACAGCGTGCGCCAGCGATCGGGTTCGCCGCCGCAGCGCGCGGCCAGGTACTGCCAGCCCGGATCCTCAGGACGCGTCGCCGCGTGCGCGACGTGATCGCGGCAGATCGGGTCGCCGCGATCCTGCTCGAGGCGGCGCAGCCACAGGTCGTCGGGCTCCTCGGCGAGCCGCGCATCGAGCATCGCGGCGTCCCCGCTCGCGCCCCACCACACGCCGAAGTAGCGCTGTGTCGTCGGCTCCCACCGCGCGTGAACGGCGCTGGCCGCGGCCGCGGTCGCCGCGTCGCCGAGCGCCAGCTGCTCGGGATCGGCGGTGTGCTGAGCGCGCAGATGCACGCGATGGACGTCGTCGGTCTCGCTCGACGACCGCGTGAGTGTCTGCGGCGGCTCCGCGAACACGTAGTCAGCGCCGGTGGCCCACCAGCGCTCGGCACGCAGCATGACGTCGGCCTCGCGGTCGTTGCGCACGACCCGGCTGGTGTACGTCTGCCGCTCCTCGATCAGCGGCGTCGCCGCCGCGACGTTGTAGACGCAGGTCCGGAACTCGTCGCAGCGCGCGTCGAACGCCTCGATGGTGCGGCCGTCGGTGGTGCGGGCGACCACGCGCAGCGGGCCCGGCTCGACGTCGATCGTGCGATGGCCGTGAGCCGGCACGACGATGGTCTGGCCGCCGATGGTCACCTCGACGTCGCGGCCGAGCCCGTCGTAGATCACGACCCGCGTGCCGTCGATCAGCGTCGTCGCGAACGCGAGCCCGCCGATCAGCGCCACCGACGCGACGAACCGCGCGGCGATCGCGACCGGCCCATCGGCGATGCGCAGCCGGGTCCACGCGTCGAGCTTGGGC
>JAYTAJ010000143.1:0-2063 GCA_043737575.1 Myxococcales bacterium
GCCGACGTGTCGAGCCGGGCCAGCGACATGCCGAGGGTCGCGACCCGCTCCTGCGGCGTGGCGCGCTTGTCGATGATCACGCGCAGCTCGCCGCGCACCCGGCACATGCCGCCGTGGTTGCCAGCGCCACCGATGCCCGCGGACGCGAGCTGCTCGTAGCTGACGCGGACGCCCAGCCGGGTCGCGGCATCCTCGAGTAGCTCCAGCACAGCGACAGGCTTCATCGGTTCCCCACACTAACAGCGACGATCGGGATGTCCACCCTCGCCGCGCGAAAACCTCGACGCCGAGATCGCGCGATCTCCGTCGAGAAAGTTGCCCGCGCGCGCAAGCGATCGAAATGATCCAGGAATCCCCGGGATCGGCTCGGTCCGGGTTCCGGACACTCCGACAGGGGGAGATCTCTCCCTGATCAGGTGGTCAGGGCGCCGAGCGCGGCAGGGTCACGGTGAAGCGGGCGCCGCCTTCGGTCGCGTCGTCGACCGCGACGGTGCCGCGGTGCTGCTCGACGATGTTGCGGACGATCGGCAGGCCGAGGCCGGTGCCCTTGCCGTCGACCTTGGTCGTGAAGAACGGCTCGAAGATCCGGGTCCGATCGGCGCTGGCGACGCCGGGCCCGGTGTCGGCGACCGAGACCGCGACCTGCTCGCCTCCGGCCACGAAGGTGCGCAGCCGGACCGTGCCGCCGCCGCCGCCGCTGCCGCCCTCGACCGCGTGGGCGGCGTTGGTGATGAGGTTGATCAGCACCTGCTCGAGCTGGCCCGGGATCGCGACGATCGGCGGCAGCTCGGCGTCGAGCTCGAGCTCGAGCTCGATGCCGTTCTTCTCGAACAGGTGCTCGCAGAACGACACCGACTGCCGCACCACCGCGTTGAGATCGACGACGTCGATCTCGTCGCCGACCGGCTTGGCGTACTGCACCAGCTCGCGGGTGAAGCGCTGGATGCGCTGGGCGCTGTGGCTGATGCGCGCCAGCTTCTCGCGATCGCCGGGATCGGTGGCGAGCGGGCTCTTGTGCAGGAGGTAGTCGGCGTAGACCGAGATCGACGTCAGCGGGTTGTTGAGCTCGTGGACCACCCCCGCGGCGAGCTGGCCGAGGGTCGCGAGCCGCTCGGCCTGGATGACCTGATCCTGCAGCTCGCGCAGCCGGGTCTGGTCCTGGCCGATCGCGACCACCGCCTCGGGTGTGGAGTGCTCGGCGCTGCCGCCGATCGCGGCGATGCTCCACACCGTGCGGACCCGGCCGCGGCTGCGCGAGCCGATCGTGATGTCGACCGCGTCGAAGCTCTCGCCGCGCAGGCCTGCCGCCAGCATCGCGGTCACTCGCGATCGCTCCTGGCCGACGATGAAGTCGCGCAGATCGCGGCCGACCACCTCCTCGTGGCGGTAGCCGGTCAGCGCCAGGAGCGCGCGGTTGCACACCGTGATGCGCCAGGCCTTGTCGATGCCGACGATCAGCGCGTTGGCGTGATCGATCAGCCGCGACTGGAAGTCGCGCAGGCCCTGGGCGTCGCGCCACATCCGAGGGTTGCGCAGCGCCAGCGCCAGCTGGTTGCACAGCGGGATCACCAGCGGCTCGTCGGCGGCGATCACCGCGGTGCCGAGCGGATAGCCGACGTCGAGCACGCCGTACAGCTCGCCGGCCGCGACCAGCGGCACCGCGAAGCCGACCGCGACGTGGGGGAACGGCGGATCCCAGCGCGGGGCCAGGCGCAGCCGCGCGCTCGCCGCGACCGCGGGGTGCAGCCGCGTCTTCTCGATCGCGGTGGGCTTGAGCGAGATCGGCTCGGCCTCGAGGCCGGCTCGCGCCGCGGCGCCGACGGTGTAGACCCGGGCCGGCTCGCGGGTGCGCGGATCGAGGACGCGCACCGCGATCGGTCGCTCGGGGAAGAGCCGGGTCACGGTCGCGAGGAACCGATCGCACAGCTCGGCCTCGCCGTCGTCCTGGTAGACCTCGCCGCCGAAGGCGAGCATCGCGGTCGCGACCGCGGCGGCGTCGGGCACGACCAGCGTCATGATTTCGGCAACCGTCCCATCCGCGTGGTCTCGCGATCGCGGCCGTG
>JAYTAJ010000144.1:0-11128 GCA_043737575.1 Myxococcales bacterium
ACGCCGAAGGCCTACGCCACCGCGCGGCGGGCCGAGCGCGTGCGCGACGAGCTGGCCGGCGGTGGCTCGGTGACGCGGGCGATCTACGACGCCGGCTTCCAGTCGAGCGGACGCTTCTACGCGACGTCGACGAAGCTGCTCGGCATGACGCCGTCGGAGCTGCGGGCCGGGGGCCGCGGCGCGGTCATCCGCTTCGCGATCGGCGAGTGCTCGCTCGGCTCGATCCTGGTGGCGGCGACCGATCGCGGCGTGTGCGCGATCGCGCTCGGCGACGATCCCGACGCGCTCGCGCGGGCGTTGCAAGATCGCTTCGCGACCGCGCGGCTGGTCGGCGGCGACCCGAGGTTCGAGCGGCTGGTCGCGACGGTGGTCGGCTTCGTCGAGGCGCCGGGCCGGGGCCTGGCGCTGCCGCTCGACGTCCGCGGCACCGCGTTCCAGCATCGGGTGTGGCGGGCGCTGCGCGATCTACCCGCGGGGACGACCGCGAGCTACCGCGAGGTCGCGACCCGGATCGGCGCGCCGACGGCGGTGCGCGCGGTGGCCCAGGCCTGCGGCGCCAACCCGATCGCGGTCGCGATCCCGTGTCACCGCGTGGTCCGCACCGACGGCTCGCTGTCGGGCTATCGCTGGGGCGTCGAGCGCAAGCGCGCGCTGCTGGCGCGCGAGGCGGCGCCGTGATCGCCGACCTGGCGTGGGACGCGCTCGGCGCCGAGCTCGACGCCGCCGGCCGCGCGATCATCCCGTCGCTGCTCGACCCCGATCAGTGCCGCGCGATCGCCGGGCTGTACGGTGACGACGCGCGGTTCCGCAGCCGGGTGGTGATGGCGAACCACGGCTACGGCCGCGGCGAGTATCGGTATTTCGCGTACCCGCTGGTCGACGTCGTCGCCACGCTGCGGACCGTGCTGTATTCGCCCCTGGCGGTGATCGCCAATCGCTGGCACGAGGCGCTCGGGCTCGACGTCCGGTTTCCGGACGACCACGCGGCGTTCCTCGCGCGCTGCCACGCCGCGGGCCAGCTCCGGCCGACGCCGCTGCTGCTGCAGTATGGGCCCGGCGACTACAACCGACTGCACCAGGATCGGTACGGCGAGCACGTCTTCCCGCTCCAGGTCGCGGTGCTGTTGTCGGCGCCCGGCCGCGACTTCACCGGCGGCGAGCTGGTGCTCACCGAGCAACGGGCGCGGATGCAGTCGCGCGCCGACGTGGTGCCGCTCGGCCAGGGCGACGCGGTGATCTTCGCGGTGCATCACCGCCCGGTCCCGAGCCGGCGCGGCGTGGCCCGCGCGATCGTGCGGCACGGCGTCAGCGCGCTGCGCTCCGGGCACCGCCACACGCTCGGCATCATCTTCCACGACGCGGCGTGATCGGGACAGCGCATTGGTCCTGACTGCGCTTCGGCCGCGGCTCCCAGACGAGACTTCGGATCCTCGGTGCCCTCGGATCCTCAGGCCGAGCGTACCGCGGGGACCCGCGGCCGCGTCATCGTGATCGCGACCAGCGGCGCGCCTGGCAGGCGGGTCGCGGTGACGGTGGCGCCGTCCTCGTCCTCGACGACGATCCGGGCCGCGGCGCCGAGGTGAGTCAGCGCCCGCGTGCGATCGCCGACCCCCGCGAGGTAGCCACCCGCGGCCGCCATCTCCTCGGCGCCCGCGCCGGTCCCCGCGACCAGGAGGCCGAGCTCGTCGGACACCACCGCAGCGGAGACCTGCGGATCGGAGGCGAGGTGACGGACCAAGCCCTCGAGGCCGCCGCGCGACATCGTCGCCGCCAGCGCGGCGGCGCCCGGTCCCTGGCGGACGCCGAGCTGGGTCGCGGCGGCACGACGCGAGACCGTCGCCAGCTCGCCCTCGAGCTCGGCGGTGCGAGTCCGCAGCGCGGTCGCGTCGACCGCGGCGGCGCGCAGCCGCGCGTTCTCGGCCTCGAGCTCGCCGGCGTCGACCAGGCGGCGCCGCATCACGTCGAGCTCGTAGGCGGACGGGCCCGCGGGCGCGAGCGGCGCCAGCGCGGGCATCGAGGTGGCAGGCGTCGGGGCCGCGGTCCCGACCGCGCGCGCCGCCGCCGCCAGTCGCAGCACCTCGTCGCCGAGGCGATGGCGATCCTCGAGGGCGACCGCGTGCTCGGCCTGGAGCGACGCCAGCGCGCGGCCGTCGGCGGCGGCCCGGGCCCGCGCCGCGAGCAGGCCCGCGACGAAGAACACCGCGGCGCCCGCGATCGACAGCACGACGAGCCAGGTCGCCGGGGTCACGGCTGCCCTGCCAGCACGAGATCGACGCGCCGATCGCGCCGCGACCGGGTGTCGGGCCGCGCCGCATCCTCGCCGCGCGCGACGCGCTCGAGCCGGGCCGGCTCGACGCCGTGAGCGAGCAGCGCGTCGACGACGCGCAGCACGCGGCGGCGCGACAGCGCGAGGTTGTGCTCCGGCAGTCCGGGCCCGTCGGCGTAGCCGATGACGGTGACCGTGAGCGCCCGATCGCGCGCGAGGCGATCGGCGACGTCGGCGAGATGGGCCGCGGTGACCGGATAGATCGTCGCGCGGTCGGTGCCGAAGTAGAGCGAGATGGTCTCGGCGCGAGCCGAGGGAGCGGCCACGGGCTCGGATTCAGGGACGGGCTCGGCGGCGGCAACGGGTACGGCGGCGGCAACGGGTACGGCCACGGTTACGGGCACGGCCACGGTTACGGGCACGGCCACGGTTACGGCAACGGGTTCGGCGACGGCAACGGGTTCGGCAACGGGTTCGGCTACGGCTACGGCCGCGGGTTCGGCTACCGGCTCGGCGACGGCCGCTCCAGCCGCTGCGGCGATCGCGATCGGCTCCGCCACCGCGGGCTCCACATCCACCGCCGTCGCCTCGATCGTCGCGCGCGACGGCGCGATCCCGATCTTCTCGCTGGCCACCGCGGTCGGCACGACCGCGACGTGGAGCGCCACCAGATCCGCCGCGCCCAGCGCCAGGCACAGCGCACAGCCGATCGCGGCCCTCACACGAGCCGCCCCAGCTCGGCGACGACGCGACGGATCTCGAGGAAGATCAGCCCGAGCTTGGCCTCGCGGGTGACCAGCAGCACCAGCGCCGACTGCTCGTTGATCGCGTTCACGATCACGTAGCCCTTGGGCGAGCGCACGTAGACCTGCTCCATCTGCGCCCGCATCAGGTCCTGCGCGATGCGCTCGCCGACGCCGAGCAGCGCGGCCGCCATGCCGCCGATCAGCTCCTCATCGACCTCCGACGGGATCACCGACGACACCACGAAGCCGTCCATGTTGACGACGACCGCGCCGATGACCTCGGGCGTGCTGGTGTGCATGCTGCGCAGGTGCTGGTTGACGTTCTGAGCGAGTGTGGCCAAGTGTTCCTCCGGGGGCTGGTACGGCGGGTCAGCGCGACCACGGCCAGCGCGTGGGCTGCGGCGATTCGTCGTCGGGCTGGTCGCTGCTGCGCGACCAACCATCGAAGATGCCGGCGCCCTTGGCGCGGGCGCGCGGGGTCGCGAAGGCGTCGGCGCTGCGCGTCGTCTCCTGGACCACGGGCGCGCTCGGGAACAGGTGCAGCTCGGCGACCGGCGCCGCCGGATCGGCGAGCACCGCGCTCGCGGGCGTGATCGCGATCTCCGGCTCGAGATCGTCGAAGTCGATGTCAATGATCGGGCCCGAGTCGAAATCCTCGACGATCCGCGGCGAGGTCTGCGAGCCGTGCGCCAGCTCGGGGATCGCCGGCTCGGAGAACAGCTCGCTGACGAAGCGCGCCAGATCGTCGGCAGTCGGATGTACGCCAGTGTGCCGCAGGTGCTCACGCAACTCGACACCAAGCGTGGCAGTGTCGACGTACCGCGCTTCTATATCGTGCGCCATCGCGCGCTGGACGATCGCGCCGAGGCCGTGTGGGAGCGACGCGCACCGCCGGAGGAAGTGCGGCGGCGGACCCGCGATGATCTGGGCCAGGAGGTCGTGATCGTCACGGGCGACGTAAGGCATCGCACCGGTCGCAGCGATCAAGAGCACCACGCCGAGCGCGTAGACGTCACACCGCCGATCGGCGGGCCGGCCGCGCACGATCTCGGGCGGGACGTACTGGAACTTCCCGAGGAGGAGATCGCAGTCGTCGCGGGTGCCGACGCCCGCCGCCGACGCGGTGGCGACGCCGAAGTCGAGGATCGTCACGTGGCCCGTGCGCGCGATCATCACGTTCGCGAGGCTGATGTCGCGGTGGACCAGACCGAGGCCCTGGCCCTGCTCGTCGGTGAGATCGTGGGCGTACTGTAGGCCGTCGCAGCACGCGGCGCCGACCGCGGCGACAAACCACGTCGGCACCACCCGGTGACGGTGCTGAGCCTGCCTGAGCACCGCTGCGAGCGTATGCCCCGGTACATATTCCATCGCGAAGAAATAGATACCATCCACGCAATCGAGGTCGAACACGGGCACGATGTTCGGGTGAGTCAGCCGCGCGGCGAGCGCCGCCTCGCGGATCAACATCTCCACGAGGTCGCTGCGCGCGGCCAGATCGGCGCGCACGGTCTTGAGGACGACCTGCTTGCGAAACCCGCCCGGCCCGTCGACGCTGGCGCGCCAGACCTCGCCCATTCCACCGCGGTCGAGACACTCGAGGACGCAGTAGCGGCCGAGCTTTCGATTTGCGGCGAACGGGGACAACCCTTCGCGACGCGGTGGCATATCGCGACCACCGTACGCGCAGCCTCACCGGTGAATCAAGCCCCATTGTCGATAACGTCACTGGCATTCATCAAGTCACACCGTCGGGGTCGCGGCGAGACGCGCAATCGGCGGCCGGGACGCTCGGCCTCATCCCGCCGGGAGGTGATCCTCCCGCAGGTACCAACACCCCCCACGTTCCCCTCGAGAAACCCGCCCCAGCACCTCGCCGGGGTGGCGCCCGAAGAACTCCGTGTGGGCAGATTCACGCGGATCAGCCGAGCGCAAAAAGCATCGTATTTGGCGAGAGTCGCGTGTTAGCGTGAAATGGCCATGAAGCCGATGATCCCCAGCCGCCCCAGTCCACCGCCCACGCCTGCCGCGGCGCCGTCGTTCGGTCCGTCGCGCGAGACCAAGATCGAGGTCGGCAACGCGCTCAGCATCCTGCGGCCGACGCTCGGCAATGACGCCGGCATCGGCCTCTACCGCCTGCTGCGCCTGGTGGCACTCGAGGACATCATCGGCCGCGGCGCGCCCGGCCTCGCGTACATCGCGGGCAAGAAGCTCGGCGTCGGCCTCAAGCTCGCCTCGCTCGAGGACTTCCTCGGGCTGTGCGCGACGCTGAAGATCGGCATCATCAAGGTGCCGACGCTGACGGCGACCCGCGCCCACGTCGACGTCTACGAGTGCGTGACCTGCTCCGGCATGACACCTGTCGGTCGCGCGCTGTGCAGCTTCGAGGGCGGCTTGATCGCGGGCGTGGTCGAAGGCGTCACCAGCAAGCGCACGCGCGCCAGAGAGGTGACCTGCATCGGCGGGCTCGGCCACGACGCCTGCGGATTCGACCTCGAGATGGAGTGACTCACCGCGCGCCGATGCGAGGCGCCGACATCGCATCCGGACCAAAATGGCAGTGAGCACTACAATGCAGAATGGCCACGTAAACAATAGTTGATCTCGCAATGACCCGCTGCTACAGAGGACGGTAAGGTGCATCTTCCTGCACCATTGGAGTCGCAACATCAATGGCCCTCCTTGCCCGCCTGTCGAGCTGGTTCATCGAGCCATCCCCGGCCCTCAACCTCGAAGCTGACGCCCCACCCGACGGCGTGGTGGTCGACCCCGAGCGCGCGTTCGATGAGCTGCGCGCGGCCATCGAGCCGATGCGCGCAGTGCTGCTGTCACATCCGATCTACGAGGCAATCGACGACATCGAGCGACTGCGCGGCTTCATGGCCGTACATGTCTTCGCGGTCTGGGACTTCATGTGTCTCGCGAAGCGCCTGCAGCGCGAGCTGACGTCACTCGACACGCTGTGGCGGCCGCCGCGGCGCCCGGCGCTGGCGCGCTTCATCAACGGCGTGATCCACGGCGAGGAGTCCGACCTCGGCCCCGATCACGAGGCGACCAGCCACTGCGAGCTGTACATCGCGGCGATGCAGGAGGTCGGCGCCGACACCGCGTGCATCCAGCGGTTCCTGCGCATGATCGAGGACGATGTCGACGTCGAGGTCGCGCTGTCGGCGGCCGGCGCGCCGCTCGCCGCGCGCACCTTCGTCCGCCACACCCTCGGCGACGTGATCGACGGCAGCCCGGTCGAGGTGCTGTCGTCGTTCCTGTTCGGACGCGAGGACCTGATCCCGGACATGTTCTCGCGGCTCTTGCCGCGGTGGCGCGAGTCGCGTGAGGCCAAGCGCTTCACGTACTACGTCGAGCGCCACATCGAGCTCGACGGCGACGATCACGGCCCGGCGGCGCGGCGCGCGCTGATCGAGCTGGCCGGCACCGATCCCGCCGAGTGGCGCGCCGCGCGCCGCGCCGCCGAGGACTCCATCGCCGCCCGCGTCGCGCTGTGGGATCGCGTGCTCGCCGACGCGTAGCCGTACCCTCAGCCACGGCGCGCCGCGACCGCGGCGTACAGCTCGTCGAGGCCGCGCAGGGTGCGATCGAAGCGCACCTCCTCGCCGTGGCTGCCGCGCAGCTCGATCGCGAGCAGCACGCCGTCGTGCTCGACGCGGTCCCACGCCGCGATCCGATCCCAGGTCAGCTCGAGGAGCCCGGTGCGGCCGCGCAGGCGCACGCCGCGCTCGCACACCTCCACGGTCTCGCCCGGCTTGCGCCGCGTCCAGTGCAGCGCCGGCGTCTGCGACGCCAGGCCGTACGCGCTGGTGCGGTTCACCACCCGGCCGCTGCCGCCGTAGCGAGCGCGCTGCGGCGCCGAGAACGTCGCGAGCAGCCGCCCCAGCGCGCTCTGGCCCGCGATCCGGTACGGGTTGTCGTCACCGTCACCGTCATCGACCATGGGCCATCACGGCTGATCGGTGGTGAGTTGCGGCAGCTCGGACAGGTTCGGCACGAGGATGATCTCGATGCGGCGATTGAGTTCCTTGTTGGCGTCGGTGTCGTTGGCCGCGACCGGATCCTCGGCGCCGTAGCCCGCGGCGGCCATGGTCGCCGCCGGCATGCCGTTGGCGGTCATGAACTCGAGCACCGCGACCGCGCGCGCCGTCGACAGCACCCAGTTGTTGCGGAACTTTGCGGTCTTGATCGGCACGTTGTCGGTGTGGCCGGCGATCAGGAACCGGCGGTCCTTGAACTCGACGAGGATCGCGGCGACGTCGGCGAGCGCGGTCTGGCCCGCGGGCGACAGCTTGTCGGAGCCGCTCGGAAACAAGATCGACGACGGCAGCTTCACCACCATCTGGCCGTTGCGGAAGCCGATCTGCAGCTTGCCGGAGTCGACCAGCGCGCGGAACCGATCCTGGAGCTGACGATACGCGGCGAGCCGCTGCTCCTGGGCGTCGCGCTGGCGCCGCAGCTCCTCGAGCTCGACCACGGTCGCCTCCTTCTCGCCGCGGATCTTGGCCAGCTCGGCTTCGCTCAGCTTCGAGGTCGCGTCGCGGTCGGCGCGCTCGGCGCCGAGGGTCTCGTTGAGCAGCCGGAGGCGCTCCTCGTCGGCGGCGGCGCCGCCGCGCGAGGTCTCGAGATCCTTCTCGAGCTGCGCGATGTGGGCGAGCGCCTTCTGGTGCGTGGACTTCTTGACGACGCAGCCACCCGCGAGGGCGATGATCGACGATGCGAACAGGATCGAACGGACGTGCTTCACGGGACCGGTTGTAGCCCAAGCCGGCCGCGCGATCACCCGGCGTGGACCGCGGGCGGCGACCGCGGCAGCTCGCACGAGAACATCGCGCCGCCGTCGGGGCTGTCGCACACCCGCAGCGTGCCGCCGTGGGCCAACGTGATCTGCCGCGCGATGTACAGCCCGAGCCCGAGGCCGCCGAGGTGCCGGGCCGAGCCGGCCCGCTCGAACCGCTCGAAGATGCGGGCGGTGTCCTCGGCGCTGATGCCGGGCCCGCGATCGCAGATCGTCAGCTCGGCGCTGTCGTCGTCGCCGACCAGCGACACCGAGATCGCCGTCCCCGCCGCGTACTTGATCGCGTTGGACACCAGGTTGGTGATGATCTGCTCGATGCGCAGGCGATCCCAGTCGCCGACCACCGACTCGAGCGGCGCCAGCTCGAACGTGCAGCCGGCCTTGGCCGCGGCTTCGCGGAACCGCTCCACCACCTCGCGGGTCGCGTCGGCCAGATCGAACCGCTCGCAGGTGAGCGTCAGCCGGCCGCTGGTGATCCGCGAGACGTCGAGCAGGCCGGTCACCAGGTTCATCAGCCGCGTCGCCTGACGGCTCGCGGTCTCGACCAGGCTGCGCGCCCGATCGTCGTCGGCGCCGCGCACCACCGCGTCGAGCGTCTGCAGCCGTAGCTGCAGCGTCATCAGCGGCGTCCGCAACTCGTGTGACGCGATCGACAGGAACTCGTCGCGCGCGACGATCGCGGCCTGGGCCTCGTCGAGGGCGCGGCGGCGCTGGTCGAAGTCGGTGTAGGTGCCGAGCCACGCGACGATCCGTCCGTCCTCGCCACGCTCGGGCACGGCGCGACACAGGTGCCACAGGTACTCGCCGTCGCGCCGCAACAGCCGGCACTCGAACTCGAGGATCTGCTCGCTGGTCCGCGCCTCGGCCCAGCGGGTGCGGCAGCCCTCGACCTCGGTCGGATGCACCGCCGCGAGCCAGCCCGAGCCGGCCGCGGCGTCGGGCTCCTGGCCGGTGTACGTGTACCAGCGCTGGTTGAAGTACGTCACGGCGCCGTCGGGATCGGCGGTCCACACGATCTGCGGCACCGCCTCGGCGAAGTTGCGGTAGCGGCGCTGGCTCGCGACCTGCAGCGCCGCGACCTCGAGCTCGCGCTCGCGGCGATCGGCGGCCCGCAGCGCCTCGGTCTGCAGCTTGATGCGCCGGTCCTTGCGGAACAGCTCGGCGAACGTCGCGATCTTGGCGCGCAGGATGTCGGGATCGATCGGCTTGGCCAGGTAGTCGACCGCGCCGACCGAGTAGCCGCGGTAGATCATCGCGAGGTCGTCGCCGTTGGCGGTGAGGAACACGATCGGCGTGTGGCGCGACCGCGGCCGCTGCTTGATGATCTTCGCGACCTCGAAGCCCTGCAGATCCGGCAGCATCACGTCGAGCAAGATCGCGGCGAAGTCGCGCTCGAGCAGGCGGCGCAGCGCGTCGGCGCCGCTGGTGGCGGTGACCAGGCTGTAGCCGGCCGGCTCGAGGGCGGTGGTGATCGCGAGGAGATCCTGCGGCCGGTCGTCGACCACGAGGATCTCGACCAGGTCAGCGCTCTCCACCGGTGCGGTGACGGCGTGGGGGCTCATGCCGTCAACCAGACTCGCATGAGCGAGTACAGCCGATCGAGGTCCACCGGCTTCGCGACGTAGTCCGAGGCGCCGGCCTCGATGCACTTGTCGCGATCGGCGCTGGTCGCCTTGGCGGTGACCGCGATGATCGGCAGCTCGCGGTAGCGGTCCTGGGCGCGGATCCGTCGGATCACCTCGTAGCCATCCATCTCGGGCATCATGATGTCCATCAACACCGCGTCGACGCCAGGGGTGCGGTCGAGGACCGCGAGGCCGTCCTGGCCGTTCTCGGCGAACACCACGGTCGCCTGCTGGGCCTCGAGGACGCTGGTCAGCGCGAAGATGTTGCGGACGTCGTCGTCGACGACCAGCACGGTCGCGTCCCGGAGCTCGGTGACCACGCCCTGCAGCGCCACGACCTCGCGGCGGCCGACCTCGGACAGCTGCTGCAGATCGAGGTGGAGGAAGCGCGCGATCTCGTCGAGCAGCTCGGGCCGCGATCCGACCGGTCGCACCACCAGCGCCTCGGCCAGCTCGGCCAGCCGCGCCGACACGTCGGCGTCGCGGCCGGGGTCGAACACCACGACCGGCAGGTCCTGTCCGGCCGGCTGCACCAGCAAGCGCTCGAGCAGCTGCAGATCGGCGCCGGGATCCTCGCCGAGCAGGAACGCCGCGCAGCCGGGTCGGCGATCGGCCAGCCCGGTGAACAGCTCGGTGGCGTCGACGGTCAGCTCGGTGTCGACGCCGGAGATCAGCTCGAGCAACTCGGGCCCGGCGCCGCTGGCGTCGTAGACCAGGAGCCGGCGGTCGGGCTGCGCCACCACCGCGGCCAGCTCGACGATGGCCTGGTCGAGCGCGTCCTCGCCCGCGCCCTTCACCAGGAAGCCGGCCGCGCCCATCGACCGCGCGCGGTGGCGATCGGCCTCGCGCGAGATCATGAGGATCGGCACCGCCCGCGTCACCGGATCGTGGCGCAGCCGATCGAGCGCGACCCAGCCGCCCATGTCGGGCAGGCGGACCTCGAGCGCGATCGCGGTCGGCGACAGCTTGTGCGCGAGGTGCAGCCCGAGATCGCCGCGCGACGCGACGACGGTGCGGAAGCCGTGGCGCTCGGCGAGGTCGGAGATCCGCGCGATGAACACCGCGTCCTCGTCGATCACCAGCAGCACCTGATCGCCGGGCATGATGCGATCGCTGCCGTCGTCGGCGGCGGCCAGGACCTCGGTCGCGGCCACGCTGGCGCCGAGGTGCTTGTCTTCGGACACCGCGAGCTGCGACGGCTGCAGCTGCTGCTGATGCACCCGCGGCAGGTACAGCGTGAACGTGGTGCCGACCCCGGGCTCGCTGACCACGCGGATCTCGCCGCCGAGCACGCGCGCCAGCTCGCGGCTGATCGACAGGCCGAGGCCGGTGCCGCCGTACTTGCGGCTGGTGGTGCCGTCGGACTGCTGGAACGCCTCGAAGATGATCTTGTGCTTGTCGGGCGCGATGCCGATGCCGGTATCGGTGACCGCGAACGCGACGACGGTGTCGGCGCGGTTGAGCGACTCGTGATCGCGCGTCCACCCGGTCGCCACCTCGGTCACGTTCAGGACGACGCGGCCGTGCTCGGTGAACTTGAACGCGTTGGACAGGAGGTTCTTCAGCACCTGCTGCAGGCGCTTGGCGTCGGTCTCGATCGAGCGCGGCAGCCCGGCGCCCAGCGCGATCTCGAACTCCAGCGCCTTCTGCTGGGCGACGTGGCGGAAGTTCTGCTCGACGTAGTCGCGCA
>JAYTAJ010000145.1:0-4820 GCA_043737575.1 Myxococcales bacterium
GCCGCCGCAGTGGGGCGCACCGCAACCGCCGCCGCAGGCGCCGCAGCCGGCGTGGGGCGCACCGCCGCCGCAAGCGCCGCAGCCGGCGTGGGGCCAGCAGCCGCCCGCGCCGCAGCAGTCACAGCCGTGGGGCGCGCAGCCGCCGCAGCAGTCACAGCCGTGGGGCGCGCAGCCGCCGCAGCAGTCGCAGCCGTGGGGCGCACCGCAGCCGGGCTACAGCGATCCGCACGGCGGCTATCAGCCGGGCGGATCGGGTCGCGGCATCGAGGGCGCCGACGCCACCGTCGGAGTCTCGGCGCGCATGCGCTTCATCCGCCTCGCCTACGCGCACCTGTTCGGCGCGATCTTGCTGTTCACCGCGCTCGAGTACTTCCTCTTGAAGACCGCGGCCGGCCAGAAGATCTCGATGCCGCTCGTGAAGTTCGCGATCGGCTACCAGATCGAAGGCGTCTGGGTCTCGGCGCCGCGCTGGCACTGGGGCGTCATCCTCGCCGCGCTGACCGTGCTCAGCTTCATCGCCCACTACCTCGCCGAGCACACCAAGTCGAAGCCGTTGCACTACATCGGGCTCGTCGCCTACGTCATCGGTGAGGCGGTGATCTTCGTCCCGCTGCTCACCATCGTCACCTGGGTGACCGCGGACATGATCGCGAGCGGCAAGGGCGATCCGAACATCATCCGCGACGCCGCGTACATCACGCTCGGCGTGTTCGGTGCGCTGACCGCGACGGTGTTCTTCTTCAAGAAGGACTTCTCGTTCCTGCGCAGCGCGCTCGCGATCGGCGGCGCCGCGGCGATGGGCCTCATCGTCCTGTCGCTGGTGTTCGGCTTCAACCTCGGGATCGTGTTCTCGATCGCGATGGTGCTGCTCGCCGCGGGCCAGATCCTCTACGAGACGTCGCAGATCATGGCCCACGACGATCCCGACCACTACGTCGGCGCGGCGCTCGGGCTGTTCGCCTCGGTCGCGCTGCTGTTCTGGTACATCATCCGCATCCTGCTGCGGCTGCGCGCCGAGATCGGCTGAGCGCGGCGGAGCAGCGGCTCACTTCTTCTTGATGCTCTTGCAGATGGAGACGAGCTTGTCGGCCATCGTGGCGCTGGTGAAGGTGCTGCCGCTGCAGCCGTAGGGCTTGCCGCCGATGTCGAGCTTCAGGTCGAAGTTCCACTCCTTGCCGAGCGGCGGGTTGCGCATCCAGCGCACCTCGGTGTCGCTGACGTTCTTGAGCTCGGAGTTGTCGGGATCGGTCGACAGCGTCTTGATGCCGTCGGCCCAGAACGGCGCCTCGCTGACCGAGACGTAGTTGTTGTCCTCGCCGAACGTCAGCTGGCGGCTGGGATCGTCGAAGCTGACGTCGGTGCCCTCGGGCGCCATCGCGACGTAGCCCGCGAAGGCGGGGCCCCAGGGCGCGAGATCGATCTCCTTGTCGGCAAGGAGCGGCGCGGGCGTCGGCTCGGCGGGCTTGTCGGTCGGCTTGTCGGTCGGCTTGTTGGTCGCCGTGGTCGGCGAGTCGGTCTTCTTGGCTTCGTCCTTCTTCTTGCAAGCGGCAAGAGAGGCGACGGTGGACAGCGCGAGCGCGAGCAGGAGCGAGTTCTTCATGGTGGCGCACCCTATCGCAAGCGCCGGACCAGAAGTGCGACGAGACGCTTCACGCACTTGCACGCGCGGCTGGGTCGGCGCGGACCCGGTCGGTCCGCGACGTGGGTCCAACAGACTGTTGCGCGTCGCGGGATTGCCGCGAGTCGGCCCGGTCCTACCCTCTGTCGCCATGACGACTCTCGAACTGCGTCGCGCGTACGACCGCGGCCACGCCGATCACGGCTGGCTCGATAGCCACCACACCTTCTCGTTCGCCGACTACCACGACCCCAAGCACATGGGCTTCCGCGCGCTGCGCGTGATCAACGACGACACCGTCGCGCCCGGCCGCGGCTTCGGCGAGCACGGCCATCGCGACATGGAGATCATCTCCTACGTGCTCGACGGCGAGCTCGGTCACCGCGACTCGCTGGGCACCGGATCGGTGATCCGCCCCGGCGATGTGCAGCGCATGAGCGCGGGCACCGGCGTCCGCCACAGCGAGATGAACGCGTCGAAGACCGCGCCCGTGCACTTCCTGCAGATCTGGATCGTGCCCGATCGATCGGGCCACGCGCCCGGCTACGAGCAGATCGCGGTCCCGACCGATCAGCGCCGCGGCCGCCTGCGCCTGATCGCGTCGCCCGACGGCGCCGACGGCTCGGTGACGATCCACCAGGACGCGCGGCTGTACGCCGGGCTGTTCGACGCCGGCGAGGCGACGACCCACGTCGTCGCGCCCGGACGCCACGCCTGGATCCACGTCGCGCGCGGCGCGGCGACCGTCGACGGCATCGCGCTCGAGGCCGGGGACGCGGTGTCGACCAGCACGCCCGGGACGCTCGCGATCACCGGCGACGACGCCGAGCTGCTGGTGTTCGACCTGGCGTGACCACCCGACTCGCCACTGCCCACGGTCGTGCGCGATCGCGCGGACCACGGGCATCAGGTGGCGATGAGCGACGACGACATTCCGGTCGCTTGCGGCTGGCATCGAGGTTGCGATGGCAGGCTCCATGCGCTCCGCCGTCGTCGCCTGTCTCGCTGCGGTCCTGGTCCTCGGTTGCAGCGTGACGGTCGACGGCGTCGAGGACGAGTACGAGGGCGACGAGGACATCCTGCTGTCGGATCCCGACGTGTCCGATCGCGCGCTGTTCGCGATCAGCGCGACGGTCGGCGACGTCGCCCGCACCGCCTGCAGCACCGCCGGGGTGCGGCCTCTCGCCGAGCAGCTGCTCGCCGAGGTCAACTGCCTGCGGCCGGGCACGCTCACCTCGATCGCGGGCATCCCCGGGGTCAGCCTCGGCGCGGGCGCGCTGCCGCAGCTCAACGTCGGCGCCGCCAGCGCGCTGCGGGCCGCGACCAACGGCAGCCCGATCTCGATCTCGTCGTCGACCCGCGCGACCGCGCAGCAGTTCGTCCTCCACTACTGGTACACCCACGGCCGCTGCACCAACGTCGTGAGCCTCGCCGCGGCGCCCGGCCGCTCGAACCACGAGTCGGGGCTCGCGCTCGACGTGCCGTCGCACGCGGCGTGGAAGGCGCGGCTCCAGGCGCGGGGCTGGCGCTGGCTCGGCGCCAACGACCCGGTCCACTTCGACTACCAGGGCGCGGGCGCGGTCGACCTGCGGCCGCTCGCGGTGAAGTCGTTCCAGCGGCTATGGAACCGCAACCACCCCGGCGATCGTATCGCCGAGGACGGCGCGTGGGGCGCGGCGACGGCGGCGCGCATGGAGCGATCGCCGGCCGCGGGCTTCGCGATCGGCCCGTCGTGCTCGTCGACGCCGCAACCGACCACCGCGACGCTCGCGGGCCTGGTCTACGAGGGCACCGACACCACCCGCCGCGTCGCGGGCGCGACCGTCGCGGTCGGCAGCCGCACCGCCACCACCGTCGCCGACGGCAGCTTCCGACTCGACGGGCTGGCGCCGGGCACCGTCACCATCACCGTCAATGCGTCCGGTTTCCGGACGTCGAGCGTGCAGACCAACCTCGCGGTCGGCACCGCGAACACCGCCAACGTCAGCGTGACCCGCACGACCGGCGCGACCGCGCTGCTCACCGGCGTGGTCTACCGCGGCGCCGACGCGAGTGATCGCATCGCCGGCGCGACCGTGACGCTGTCGACCGGCCAGACCGCGACGACCAGCGCGAGCGGCGTGTACACCGTGCCCGCGGTCGCGCTGGGCCCGGTGACGATCACCGCGAGCAAGGCCGGCTTCACCACCCGCTCGGTGACGCGGACGATCGCGGCGAGCGTCGAGAACTGGGGCTCGGTCGGGCTGACCGCGGGCTCGGCGCTGGTCGACGAGTGCGGCGAGGTCACCGCGGTCGGCGCCTGCGACGGCACCGTCGTCAACCACTGCGACGGCAGCCGCCTGGTGACCGTCGACTGCAGCGCGCTCGGCCGCACCTGCGGCTACAACGACGCCGAGCGCTACTTCGACTGCCAGTAGCGCGTCACGATCGCCGTCGGGCGACGTCGAACCAGATGACCGCGGTGATCGACACCGATCCGCGGATCGATCCGACCGGCACGCCCGGGTTCGTGACCGTCCACGGCGGCGCCGCCGCGAGGTTCGGTGCCACCGACGTCGCGCTGCGCGTCGACAACGTCCTCGATCGCCACTACCGCGAGCACGGCTCGGGCACCGCCGCGCCCGGCCTCGACGTCGGCCTGATGGTGCGCCGACAGTTCTGAGCGGTCGCCGAAACGCCGCGAGGGGCGCTTGCGGCGCCCCTCGTCGACGGGACCTGCTCGGTTCAGGCGTCGCTGCGATCGTCGTCGTGATCGGTGCGTCGCGTGACCCGGAACGAGAGTGCCGGGACGTGGCGTCGGTGGATCTCGGCGGCGACCTCCTCGCGGAGCTCGTCGATGTAGTTGCCCAGCGCGGCTTGCGCCGTCGCCACGTCGACGTCGTCGCTGCCGACCAGCGTCACCATCACCCGGGCCGCGGTCGGCGCGGGGGTGGCGGTGAGCACGGTGAGCTCGGCGAGCAACGGATCGTCGACGTCGGCCAGGAACCACATGATCGCATCGGCGACCTGGCGACACAGCTGAAGGTCCTTGTGGTCGCGGGAGCGACCACGATGGTGCTTCGATTCGGACATACCTCGTGCCTTGCGTCGTCGAGCGTGCCGGGCACGCGCGAGCGGACGCGATGAGAGACCGCCACCCTGAGGTGGCCCGGATGGGAGTGATGCAGCCCGCGCGCTACGCGCGGACGCGCGCAACAGGGCG
>JAYTAJ010000146.1:0-2062 GCA_043737575.1 Myxococcales bacterium
AGGTGGCCGCGGTACAGCGCGGTCACGCACCCTCGTCGGCGAGGAGCCGCGCCGCCGCGACCATCCCCGAGCCCAGGCCGTCCTCGTGGAAGCCGTTGCCGGTCCACGCGCCCGCGAAGTAGGTGCGAGCCGGGCCCTGGAGCCGCGGCAGGGCGGCCTGCGCCGCGACCGCCGCGAGGTCGAGCTGGGGGTGGCGGAAGGTCACGTCGTGGTGGACGTCGGCGAGCGGCCCGCGCGGGTTGAGCGTGACGAAGTAGTCGCGCGCGGCGGGCAGGCCCATGAGGCGATTGAGCCAGTAGGTCACCGCGACCCGCGATCGATCGGCCGCGCCTGCGTAGTTCCACGACGCCCAGGCGCGGCGCGCCCGCGGCATCGCCGTTCGATCGCCGTGCAAGACCGTCCGGTTTTCGGACGTCTGGCAGGCCCCCAGCACGGCGCGCTCGTCGGCGGTCGGCGCCGCCAGGACCGCGAGGGCGTCGGCCGCCGCGGTCGCGACGATCACGCGATCGAAGCGTCGCTCGCGGCCGCTGGCGATCACGGTGACGCCGCGATCGTCGCGCTCGATGCGCTCGACCCGGGCGTCGGTCTCGACCCCCAGCCCGAGGTGCGCGAGCAGCGCGCGCACGTAGGTGCGGCTGCCGCCGATCACGGTGCGCCACGGGTGCGGCCGGGTCGCGCGCAGCATGCCGTGGTGATCCATGAAGCGCAGCCAGGTCTCGGCCGGGAAGTCGCCGCAGCGATCGGGCGCGAGCGACCACAGCGCCGCGGCCAGCGGGATCACGAAGCGATCGCGGACGTCGGCCGAGACCTGGCGATCGCGGAGGTACTCGTCGAGCGTCGCGCGGCGGGCGCGGTCGGTGCCGAGATCGGCGCGGCCGAGGCGCAAGAAGGCGACGACGGCGGCGAGGAAGCGCCAGTGACGTGGCCGCAGCAGGTTGCGCGCTTGCGCGAACCAGCCGCCCGGCGAGTCGCTGGCCCACTCGAGCACGCGGTCGCCGCGGTCGGCGGGCAAGGCGACGCTGAACGACATCGCGGTCGGCCGCGACGCCACGCCGAGCTCGTCGAGCAGGGCCGAGAACCGCGGGTAGCTCGGCCGCGAGAACACCAGGAAGCCGAGGTCGGCCGCGACGCCGCCGACGTCGACGGTGTAGGCGTGACCGCCCGGCCGCGGCGCCGCCTCGAAGAGCGTGACCTCGGCGCGACGGTGCAGCGCGCGGGCGGCGCCGAGCCCGGCGATGCCGGCGCCGATGATCGCGACCCGGATCACGGCGCGGTCCGCAGCACCGTGCCGCGGAAGCGCACCGGCGTCGTCGGCGACACGTCGTGGGCGTCGCGCAAGATCGCCGAGAACGTGCCGTTGCCCGACGCCACGATGCGCTCGGCCTCGCTCGACAGCGGGATGACGGTGTCGAACACCGCGTGGGCGTGGGCGGCGACCCGGCCGAGGTACAGCATGCGGCCGTCGAGCTCGGGGCTCGACGACGATAGCTGCAGCCGCACGCCGTAGGCGTCGCCCGGCCCGGTGTTGTCGATCGGCAACGACACCCGCAGCGACGGTCCGGGCGCCAGCGCGATCGCGAGCAGCCCGAGCTCGAGCTGCGGCACCTTGCGCATCTGCGCGATCGGCACGACCACGCTGTCGAGGCCGCGCGACGCGAAGAAGCCAGCGCGGCCGCGGGCCAGCTCGCCGGCGTCGACCACCGCCTCGAGGCGCAGCTTGCCGTCGGCGCGCTCGAGATCGATCGCCAGCACCAGCGCGGGCAGCCGGCCGACCTCGAAGGCGTCGACGAAGTCGAACGGCGAGACCGCGAACCCGCCGTCGGCGTCGACTGCGCCCTCGGCCCGCAGACCGCTCCACATCACCGTCGCGCGCGACGCCGCGACCGCGCGCTCGCCGCAGCGCTCCTCGACGCCGCGCCGCCGCAGCTCCTGGACGCCGGTCGGGTTGCGCTCGGTGGCGTTGCCGATCAGCGGGCCGATCACCAGCGGGACGCCGATCGCGACGCCGCCAGCGCCGACGTAGGTCAGCGGCGCGCCGCCGGGATCGTCGGACGACAGCCCG
>JAYTAJ010000147.1:0-2062 GCA_043737575.1 Myxococcales bacterium
TCTTTCTTCCAGATCGGCGCGCGATCTTTCAGGCGATCGATGGCGGCGCGACAGGCGGTGAAGGCTTCGGCGCGGTGCGGGGCGGCGGCGGCGATCACGACCGCGGCGTCGCCGATCGCGAGGGTGCCGACCCGGTGCTCGATCGCGAGGCGGGCGCCGACGACCTCGGCCTCGATCTCGGCGACCAGCGCGCGGATGACCTTCTCGGCCATCGCGGCGTAGGCCTCGTACTCGAGCTGCTGGATGGTGACGCCGCGGCTGTGGCGACGCACCAGGCCGGTGAAGGTGCAGACGCCGCCGGTCTCGGCGTCGGCGACCGCGGCGACGCAGCGATCGAGCGACAGCGGCTCGTCGAGGATGCGGACGTGGACCGCGCTGGTGCCGCCCGCGACCGGCGGGATCAGCACCAGCTCGTCGCCGTCGGCGAGCGCCGCGGCGGCGTCGGTCATGGCCTGGTTGACCGCGATGCGATAGTGGCCGCGCAGCGCGGCGATGACCGGGTGGCGCAGCTCGAGCGCGGCGATCGCGTCGCCGACCGTGGCCGCGTCCGCGAGCTCGAGGGGCTCGCCGTCGATCGCCAGGCGCTCGCGGAACACGGCGAAGTACAGCACCTGGATCTGCATCGATCGCTGTCGTACCGTGCGGTCGCGATGACGTCCAGCGTCGACGAGCTCACCGCCCACGGCCGCGCCGTCCGCGCGGCGATCCACGCGGTGGTGCGGCGCATCCCGCGCGGGCGGGTCGCGACCTACGGCCAGGTCGCCGAGCTGGCCGGCTTTCCCGGCGGCGCGCGGGTCGCGGGCGCGACGCTGAAGGTGTCGACCAAGGCCGATCGGCTGCCGTGGCATCGCGTGGTCGGCAAGCGCGGCAACCTCGGCGTGATCGCGATCCACGATCCGATCGGCGCGGCGATCCAGCGCGGCCTGCTCGAGCAGGAGCGCGTCGAGATCAGCGACCGCGGCACGATCGCGCTGGCGCGGTTCGGCTGGCTGCCGATCAGCGGATCGGCTCGATCACTCCGCCGCTCGGCGGCGCGACGCCCTCGGGCTGCGCCGGCTGCGCGGGCTCGGGGTTGACGACCGGCGGCGGGTACGGCGCCGTCGGCGCCGGGATGCCCTGGGCCGGCTTCGCGCCCTCGAGGTTGCCCTCGGTCGGCGGCGGCGGCGGTGGCGGTGCGACGTCGTCGCGCGGCTGCGGCCGTGACATCACCGGATCGATCGGCGGCGGCGCCACCGACGCGTCGAGCTCGGGCAGGCCGGCGTCGATCGGCAGCGCGAGCTGCGGCTGGGTCTCGGCCAGCGGCAGATCGAGGCGCGGCCGATCGCTGGCGGCCGCCGACGGATCGCTCGATCGATCGGACTGACCGTCGCACAAGGCGCCGATGCGCCGGACGTTGGTCAGCTTGCCCGTCAGCTTGATGTGGTGGAAGCCCTGCGCGTCGACGACCGGGCTGCCCAGATCGCACTGGGCGCGGAAGCTGCGCTCGCGCTCGTAGAGGACCTTCGAGCACTTGTACTTGATGCAGCCGGTGATCGACGACTCCTTCACCACCTTCGCCAGCTTGATCTCGAAGTCGATCTCGGCCTCGCCGTCGGTCGACGTCAGCTCGAAGGTCCGCCTCTTGGCGACGCCCTTGGCGAGATCGATCGCCAGCTTGAAGCGCTGGATCAGGACCGGCGGCACCGCGACGCCGTCGCGCAGCAGCGCCTCGTCGCTCGGTCGCTTCGCGGTCGGGTAGATCTTGGTGACGCCGTCGCCGACGGTGCAGCCGACGTTGCATGCCAGCTCGAACACGCCGGTCGCCTTGCTCCAGTCGCCCTTGCTGATCTTCAGCTTGATCTTGCCGTCGGCGTTGCCGCCCATCGGCAGGCCGACCGCGTCGGTGATGCCGGGCAAGGTCGCGAGCGGCACCTTGCTCAGCCGGAAGTCGATGCCGATGTCGGCCTTCTGCTGCGTGATCGTGCCGCTGATCTGGCCGACCCCGGTCGAGATGACGAGGCCGATCTCGACCTTGCTGCCGAGCAGCGGCATGAACGCGAGATCGATCTCGACCCGCTTGAAG
>JAYTAJ010000148.1:0-4819 GCA_043737575.1 Myxococcales bacterium
TGCATGATCGGGCGGGGGCACGTGAACGCAAACTCATGCAGGCTGGCTAGCTAGTGCCGATCATCGCGAGCGAGCTGTTCAAGAAGGCCAAGAAGATCGAGATCGCCACGCGGCGCCTGGTCGACGAGAGCCTGGCCGGGCAGTACCACTCGGTGTTCAAGGGCCGCGGGTTGGTGTTCTCGGATGTGCGGCCGTACATCGCGGGCGACGACGTCCGATCGATCGACTGGAACGTGTCGGCGCGGATGAACGCGCCGCACGTGAAGCAGTTCGTCGAGGAGCGCGATCGCACCGTCAACCTCGTCGTCGACATGAGCGCGTCGGGGCTGTTCGGCACCGCGCCGGTCACCAAGCGCGAGCTGGCGGCGGAGCTGTCGGCGATGGTCGCGTTCTCGGCGATCAAGAACAACGATCGGGTCGGGCTGTTCCTGGTGACCGACAAGGTCGAGCGCTACGTGCCGCCCAAGAAGGGCCGGCGCCACGTCATGCGCGTGGTCAGCGAGATCCTGTCGTTCCGCCCCGAGTCGAGGAAGACCGACCTCGGCGCCGGCCTGGACTTTCTCGGCAAGATCGCGCGTCGACGCTCGGTGGTGTTCCTGGTCAGCGACTTCCTGTCCGACGGCTGGGATCGGCCGCTGCGGATCGCCGCGCAGCGCCACGACGTCGTGCCGGTCGTGCTGGTCGATCCGGTCGAGCTGGCGCTGCCGCGCATCGGCCTCGTGCAGTTCGAGGACCTCGAGTCGGGCGAGGTCTTCGAGTTCGACACCAGCGGCGCCAGCGGCGCGGCGTATCGCAAGCGCCTCGCCGGTCAGGAGGCGGCGCGCGATCAGGCGCTGCGGCGCATGAACATGGACGTCGTGCAGGTCCGCACCGACGAGCCGTACGTCGACGCGCTGATCGCGTTCTTCCGCGCCCGGGCCCGGCGGATGGCGCACGGATGAGCCGCGCGGCCTTGCTCGCGCTGATCGCGGTCGCGGTGACGTCGTCGTTCGCGCGGGCCCAGGACGCGGGCGGGCTCGACGACGGCGGCCTCGGCGACGGCGCCGCGATCGCGATCGGCCCCGACGCCAGCACCCGCATCTTGATCGACGGGCCGACCATGCTCGGCATCGGCCGGCCCCAGGTGTCGGCGGCGGCGTCGCCCAGCGAGGTCCGGCTCGGCGACAAGCTGACCTTGTTCATCGAGGTCGTCTACGACGAGCAGGTCACGGTGTCGGTGCCGTCGGGGCTCGATCTGCAGCCGGTCTTCGACGAGCTCAAGCGGTCGTCGGTCGACGAGCGCCGCAGCGACGGCACCCGCAAGCGCATCTACCAGCTCCAGCTCCAGGTCTGGGATCTGGGCGATCTGCGCATCCCGCCGATCCAGGTCTCGTACACGGTCGGCGGCGCGTCGTCGTGGGTCGTCACCAACGACGTGCCGATCCGCGTGGTCGGCTCGATCGACTCGATCGACGATCCCAACGCGTTCCTCGGCGCGACCCCGCCGATCGGGCTGCGCCGCCGCGACTGGCGCTGGGTGATCGTCGGCACCGCGATCGCGATCGTCGCGACCGTCGGCCTGGGGGTGTGGCTCTACACCCGACGCAAGCGCCGCGCCCGCCTGATCGAGCGCGAGCGCGACGTGTCGCCCGACGCGATCGAGCGCGAGGTCAGCAGCCGCGACGACGGCGCCGCGCCCGCGGTGTCGGCCGCGCCTGCGATCCCGGTCCCGAGCTTCACGCCGCAGCAACTCGTCATCACCCACGAGCTGCGGCGCCAGCTCGGCGACGCGGCGCGCCGCGCCCTCGACGCCCTCGACGCCCTCGAGCGCAGCGGCCTGCTGGTGCGCGATCAGCCCGAGGCGTTTCGCAAGCTGGTCGCGATCATCCACACCTTCGCGGTCGAGCAGTACACGCTGCCCGCGCGGCACCGCACCTCGGCCGAGCTGGTGCGCGTGCTCGGCTCGACCGCGATGCCGGCCGCGGCGCTGACCGCGACCACCGCGTGGCTCGGGCGCTGCGATCTGGTGAAGTTCGCGGCCGAGCTCGACGACGACGACGGCGCGGGCGCGCTGTCCGACGCCCGGCAACTGATCGTCCTGGCCGCGGCGCACCGCGAAGGCGCCCATGCGTAAGCTCGTGCGCGCGGCCGCGCCGTACCTGCTGCTGCTCGCGATCGGCGGGCCGCTGGCGTACACGCTGCGCACCTACTTCGCCGACGCGCGGCGCTCGAACGAGCTGGCCTGGGACAAGCCGGGCGTGTGGATCCTGATCGGTGGCTGCGCGCTCCTGGCGTGGGTCGGCTTCCACCTGCGCGCCCACCGCGGCGCGGTGCTCGGCTTCACCCGCGTCGACGATCTGCGCCGCGCTGGCGGCGGCTTCTGGAGCTACCTGGTCAGCCTGCCGACGGTGCTGCGGCTCCTGGCGCTCGCCGCGATCGTCCTCGCGCTGGCTCGGCCCCAGACCTACCGGACCACGATCCGCGAGGTCGACTCGGTCGACATCATGATCGTGCTCGATGTGTCGCGCTCGATGGAGGAGACCGACATGGCGCGCGGCGATCCCGAGGTGCGGACCGATCGCCTCGACGCCGCGCAGCGGGTGATCCGCCGCTTCGTCGCGCGCCGCCAGGGCGACCGGGTCGGCCTCGTCATCTTCGCGCAGCAGGCGACCCTGCAGTGCCCGCTCACGCTCGACCTGCGCATCCTCGATCAGGTCGTCGCCGACCTGACGCTCGACGACATCCCGTCGCTCGGCACCGCGATCGGCGATGGCCTCGGCATGTCGCTGGCGTACCTGCGGCGGTCCGACGCCAAGTCGAAGATCGTGATCCTCCTGTCCGACGGCGACAACAACATCTCGACGCAGATGACGCCGCAGCAGGCGGCCGAGGCCGCGTTCGCCGCGCAGGTGAAGGTGTTCACCGTGCTGGTCGGCGCCGAGGAGGGCGCCAAGCAGTTCGGCAACGTCGTCAACCCGGCGACCTTGCGCAACATCGCCGACGTCACCGGCGGCCGGTTCTTCAAGGCCACCGACTTCGCGGTGCTGCAGGCCGGCTTCGACGAGGTCCGCAAGGAGCTGGACAAGACTCGCCGCATCGAGCGCGAGCGCAAGAAGGACGGCGAGCTGTTCCTGCCGATGATCGGCCTGGCGCTGGCGCTGTTGCTGGTCGAGCTGTTGCTGGTCAACACCCGCTTCCGGAGGTTCCCGTGACCTTCGCGAATCCCGATCTGCTCGCGCTCGCGGTGCTGGTGCCGATCGTGATCGCCGGGCTCGGGTTGATCGACGCGTGGCGACGCGCGGTGCTGATCCGGAGGCTCGGCGACGCGCCCCAGGTGCGGCGGATGATGGCGTCGGCGTCGACCTGGCGGCGCTGGCTCAAGCTGGCGCTCCTGGCGCTGGCGCTGGCGCTGATCGCGATCGCCGCGGCGCGGCCGCAGCGTCCGGGTGCGCGCAGCGCGTCGAAGCAGGGCCTCGACCTCGTGATCGGTCTCGACGTGTCGAAGTCGATGCTGGTCGACGATCTCGGCGAGACCCGCCTCGCCAAGGCCCGCGGGTTCGTCGACGCGCTGTTGCCGAAGCTGGTGAACGATCGCGTCGGCGCGCTGGTGTTCGCGGGCGCCGCGGCGCATTTTCCGCTGACCGAGGACAAGGACGTCAGCGGCCAGTTCCTCCACGACCTGGGGCCGGCCGATCTGCCGGGTGGCTCGATCCTCGGCGAGGCGCTGCGGGTCGGCACCTGCGTCCTGCGCCCCGACACCACCGACGCCTGGGGCAGCCGCTGCGCCGGGCTGCGCGGCCGCGGCCACGGCGGCGATCCGCTGCCGGGCGAGGTCGACGACACCCCGATCGCGGCGACGGTCGAGGAGGTCAGCGAGCGCAGCAAGGTGCTGCTGCTGATCACCGACGGCGCCGACGGGCTGAACGGCGCCGCCCGCGCCGAGATCGTCGGCCAGGTCGACGACGCCAAGAAGCTCGGCATCACGCTGCTGGTGGTCGGGGTCGGTACCGAGACCGGCGGCGAGGTGCCCGAGATCGACGAGCGCGGCGAGGTCGCCGGCCGCAAGCTCGGCGACGACGGCCAACCGATCCGCTCCAAGCTCGACGTCGACAGCCTGCGCGAGCTGGCCGCGCTCGGCGGCGATCCCAACCGCTACTACCAGCTCGGCGTCGGTGCGGTCGATCCGCAGCCGGTGATCGACGCGCTCGACGCGCTCACCCGCGGTGCCCTCGAGCGCCGCGAGGGCCGGGTGATGGACGAGTGGTACGCGGCGTTCTTGTTCCCCGGCTTCATGCTGCTGGTGATCGAGGCGTGCATCGGCACCCGCCGCCGCATCCGGTTCCCCGAGGGCAATCCGTGACCGTGGCCCGCGGTTTCACGCCATGGCATGCTGGCGGCATGCGTCGGCTGCGCGCCTGCCTCCTCGCTCTCGCGATCCTCCCGCTCGGCGGCTGGGAGCCGTTGTGGCGCGCCGATCCCGACGTCGCCGCCGGCAATCGCGCGTACCGCGAGGGTCGCTTCGACGAGGCGCTCGCCGCCTACGATCGCGCCGCGGGCTCGGGCGTCGATCGCGACGGCCTGGCCTACGATCGCGGCACCGCGATGCTCGGCCGCGCCGAGGCCGCGGCCGAGGCCGCGCGCGCGGCGCTGTACGAGGAGGCGCTCGAGGAGCTCGCCAAGGCGACCCACGGCAAGGACCAGGCGGTGAAGGCGCGCGCGCACTACAACCGCGGCAACATCCACATGCGCGGCAAGCAGCTCGACGACGCGATCGCCGAGTACAAGAACGCGCTGCGCGCCGATCCGACGCTCGAGAGCGCGCGCTCGAACCTGGAGCTGG
>JAYTAJ010000149.1:0-2060 GCA_043737575.1 Myxococcales bacterium
GGCGCGGGCGAGGGCGGCGGCGGCGGCGGCGCGGGCGCGATCGGCGGCGAGCAGCGCGGCGCGCTCGGTCGCGAGATCGCCGGTGATGCGGGCCAGCTCGACGGCGCTGGCGCTGGTGGCGAGGCGCGCGCCAGCGTCGAGGATCGCGCGATCCAGCTCGACCGCGGCGTGGGCCGCGGCGGTCTGGGCGTGGGTGTCGTCGGCGAGGGCGCGGGCCTCGGCGGCGGCGGCCAGATCGCGCTGGCGGGTGCGCGCCATGACGACGGCGCGGATGGCGCGGGGACGGAGGGTCATTGCGGTCGCTCCTCGAGCGCGACCGCGAGGTCGCGCACGCTGTCGGTCCAGGGCACGACGTCGTCCTGGCCTTGACGGGCCCAGCCGTCGAGGCGCTGCCCGGTCGCGAGGGCGCGATCGAGCACGGGGTTGGCGCCCGGCACGTAGGCGCCGAGGGCTTGCAGCTCGTTGGCCTGGCGCCGCGCCGCGAGGGTCGCGCGGGCGCGCTCGGCGACCACGGTCGCGTCCTTGCCCGCGACGCGACGCGCGACGCGCGACGCGCTCGCCAGCACATCGACCGCCGGGAAGTGGCCGCGATCGGCGAGGTCGCGCGACAACACGATGTGGGCGTCGAGCAGCGATCGCGCCGAGTCGGCGACCGGATCGGACAGGTCGTCGCCCTCGACGAGCACGGTGTAGAAGCCGGTGATGGTGCCGCCCGACGCCGCGGGCGCGACGCGCTCGAGCAGCCGCGGCAGCGCCGCGAACACGCTCGGCGGATAGCCCTTGGTCGCGGGCGGCTCGCCGAGCGACAGCCCGAGCTCGCGCAGCGCCATCGCGTAGCGCGTGAGCGAGTCGATCACCAGCAGCACGTCCTTGCCGCGGTTGCGGAAGTACTCGGCGATCGACGACGCGACCGCGGCGCCGCGGATGCGCTCGAGCGGCGAGCGATCGGCGGTGGCGACCACCGCGATCATGTGGCCGCGGCGCGGCGACGCCATCAGCTCGCGGACCTCGCGGCCGCGCTCGCCGACCAGACCGATCACCACGACCTCGGCGTCGCTGTGGGTCGCGATCTGCTCGACCAGGACGCTCTTGCCGCAGCCGGCGCCCGCGAAGATGCCGACCCGCTGGCCCCGGCCGCACGGCAGGAGCCCGTCGATCACGCGGACGCCGGTCGCGAAGCGTTGCTCGACCTGGGCGCGATCGGCGATCGCCAGCGGCGCGCCCTCGACCGGGATGCGATCGAGGCAGAGCGGCCGCGGCCCGCCGTCGATCGGCTCGCCGAATGGATCGATGAAGCGGCCGAGCAGGGCGTCGCCGACCGCGACCTGCGATCGCGCGCCGCTGCGCCACGCCGGCGCGCCCGGGCGGAGGTTGCGCGCGGCGCCGAGCGGCACCGCGAGCAGATCGTCGCCGCGAAAGCCGACGATCTCGCACGGCAGCGGTGCGTCGCCGGTCTCGAGCTCGACGACGTCGCCGATGCGGACCGCGAAGCCCGACAGCCGCACCACGAGGCCGCTGACCTCGAGCACGCGACCGCCGACCGCGGGGCCGCCGTGGCGCTGGATCAGCGCGGTGAGCTCAGCCCGCATCGTCGGCTCCGGTCGCGGCCGCCAGCGGCGTCGCCAGTTCGAAGGCCGGTTCGGCGGCGCGCACCAGCGCGATCAGCGGCTCGCGCAGCGCGGCCAGCCGGGTCGCCCAGCGACCGTCGACGACCAGACGCGGCGCCTCGATCCAGATCTCGCCCGGCACCAGCTCGGGCCGCACGGTGCAGACCATGCCGGCCGGTAGCTGGGTGCCCATGACCGCCGCATCCTCGGCGCACACCTGCAACATCAGATCGCGGCTGCCACCCGCGTCGGCGAGCGAGCGCGCGACCAGCTGCACCAGGCCGCGGCGATCGATCGCGGCCGCGGCGGGCGCCAGCTCGGCGCACAGCCCGAGCGCCAGATCGACGACCTGCTCGACCATCGCGTCGACGCGCGCGGTCCGCACCTGGTCGGTCGCCGCGATCACCGCGTCGAGCCGCGCCCGCATGGTCGCGGTCTGCGCGATCCCCTCGC
>JAYTAJ010000150.1:0-4807 GCA_043737575.1 Myxococcales bacterium
GTAGAAGCGCACGCCGTCGGCGACCCGGCGGCCGCCGCGCTCGGCGTCGGCCATGACCTGGGCGTAGAAGTCGATGTCGTCGCGCTTGCCCGCGGTGCACGAGCCGCCGTAGGCGATGTCGATCTTCACCGCGCCGATGTCGGGGATGAACGCGCCGTTCTTGGGATCGGACGCGATGCCGTGATCGGGATCGCCGGGCGTCGCCACCATCGGCCGGATCGTCGCGAGATCGATCGGGTGGACGCCGCCGTCGTGGTGCGCGCCGGGATCGGGCGTGACGACCTTGGCGCGCAGCGCGTCGACGTCGGCGCCCGGGCGGTGCGACGCGATCCACGCCAGCATCACCTCGTCGACCTCCATGATCGCGCCGCGCGCCGAGCACTCGGTCGCCATGTTGGCGAGGGTCGCGCGCTCGTCGGGCGACAGCGCGAACAGGCCCTCGCCGCCGAACTCCATCACGCGGTTGAGCGTGTCCTCGCGCTTGGCGTGGTTGGCGAGGATGAAGAGCATCACGTCCTTCGCGGTGACGCCGGGCGCGAGGCGGCCGTGGAGCTCGAACCGGATCGACTCGGGCACCGCGATCGGCGTGAAGCCCCAGAACGCCAGCGCGGCGTATTCGGTCGAGCCGACCCCCCACGCCAGCGCCCCCGACGCGCCGCCCATGCAGGTGTGGCTGTCGGTCGCCTGCACGAAGTCGCCGGGATCGATCAGCTGCTCGCGCGCGACCTGGTGACAGATGCCGGGCGACACGCCGCCCTCGGCGCCGTAGTTGCGGACGCCGGTGTGCGCGGCGAACCCGCGCTGCAGCTCGCGGAGCCGCTCGATCTTGTCGGCGAACTTCGCCATCGCGGCGACGCCGGTCGCGTAGATCAGGTGGTCCTCGAAGACCGCGAACTTCGACGGATCCTTCAGGCGGTAGTCGTCGCCGTACTCCTGGCGCAGGAACCAGTCGACCTGGGCGCTGGTGAACTCGTGGGAGTAGCCGGCGTCGACCTTCACCAGCACCGCGTCGCCCGGCTTCACGTACTCGCCCTGACCGGGCAGCAGCCGCTGCGCGAGCACCTTCTCGGTCAGGTTCATCGGCCGCGCGGTGGTGCCGGTCGGCGGCACGCTGAGCTCGCCCTTGGCGAGGCGGGCGCAGAACGGGAGCAGGCCACCCGACTCGATGATGCGCGCGGTGATCGCGTCGTGGCCGCCGATGAATTCGCGCAGCTCGATCGTCTCGCCGGCCTCGAGCCGCGCGATCAGCGCGTGATCGCCCATCAGCTGCCCGATGTTGATGTTGTTGCGCGCGTGGATCGGCGCGAACGAGCTGGCGATCGCCAGGCGCGAGCCGCTGAACACCTCGCACTGCGCCGCGGTCTCGCGCGAGCTGCCGACGCCCTTCTGCGCGCCCGCGACGATCACCTCGAAGCCGCCGCGCGCGATCGCGTCGGGCGGGATCACGCGCTGACCGCCGACGACGAGGCCGGCGTACGCGTTCTTCGCGATCTCGGCCGGGTCGTAGTCGAAGCAGACCCACGCCGGCGTCATCGCGTCGGTGTTGATGTCGTCGAGCAGATCGCCCGGCTGCAGGTCGGTCATGCGCAAGGTCAGCTCGCCGGCCAGCTGTCGTCGCACCAGCTCGGCGTCCTTGGTGAGGTACAGGACGCGCTTGCCAGGAGTGAGCGAGAACGTACGCGGAGCCGACATCTGACTGCGGTTTACCACGCGGCGGCACATGGGCGCGCGCATGGGCGCACCCGCCGAGGGGGGGTGCGTTAGCATCCGCGCATGACCAACCAGACCAAGGCCTGGGTCGCCGCGGCGAAACCCGCCGCCGACTACCAGGGCACGTCGTCGACGTTCTCGATCGCGTCTCTCGAGTTCTCGCGCGAGCGCTCGTACGACCGCACGCTCCTGCGCCTGACCGCGCGCGGCACGCGCACGTTCGACCACGGCGGCTTCGAGCTGCTGAACGTGCACGCGCTGCTGCTCGACGCCGACGGCGCGCCGATCGCGCGGCGCAGCCACGAGAGCAGCCGTCAGACCTTGCTCGGCCCGCTGACGATCTGGGCCCACGAGCTGTACGACGACCAGCTCGCCGCCGCCGCGGCGCTGATCTACGAGGTCGAGACCCGGGTCGACGTCCGCCGCGTCCTCCTCGCCGGCACGCTGGCGACGATCGATCTCGACACCGAGGATCGCCGGCCGTGGCCACTCACGATCACGTCGCAGGCCGACGACGCGCTGGTGCGCTTCACCGTCCGCACCGGCTTCAACCGCGGCGAGTTCGAGATCGGGTTCGCCGCCGAGTCGACCGATCTCCACGACGGCCACCGCCACGATCTCGAGCTCGACCTGTGCGACGACAGCGGCGCGGTCGTCGCGACCCGCTCGACGTCGATCAGCCTCACGCCGGCCGGCGTCGCGTTCGGCGACACCTCGATGCGCCTCGAGAAGAAGGTCGCCCGCGCGGTGCGCTCGCTCGTCATTCGCGGCCGCAGCGAGGTCCGCGCCGTCGCGCGGATCGGGCCGTTCACGATCCCGACCTGACGCTACAGCCGGCCGGCGGCGATCGCGGTGCTGGCCTGATCGCACAGCGCCCGTACGCCGTGGATGAAGACCGCGAAGCGCGGATCCTTGGTCAGGCCGGTCGCGAAGCGGACGTAGATCTGCTGCGCGACGACCGCGGTCTTCCACAGGCCGTAGGCGTAGTAGAAGACCGGATCGGCGACGGCGCGGCCGCTGCGCTCGACGTAGCGAGCCAGCACCTCGGCGCGCGTCATCATGCCGGGCCGGTGGGTCAGCCCGAAGCGCAGCATGTGCATCGGCTGCGGATCGTCGGCCTGCACCCAGTAGCCGAGCGAGGTGCCGAGATCCATCAGCGGGTCGCCGAGCGTCGCCATCTCCCAGTCGAGCGCGCCGACGACGCGGGTGAGCGACGCGTCGAAGATGACGTTGTCGAACTTCCAGTCGTTGTGGATGAGCGCCGGTGGCCCGTCAGCGGGCTGGTGCGCGGCCAGCCAGTCGGCGACCTCGAGCACGACCGGCAGCTCGTCGGTGCGGGCGTTGCGGTAGCGCTCGGTCCAGCCCTCGACCTGGCGGCGGACGTAGCCGATCGGCTTGCCGAGGCCGCCGAGCCCGGCGGCGGCGAAGTCGACCGCGTGCAGCTCGACCTGGGCGTCGACCAGGAGCTCGCACAGGCGCCGCGCGGTCGCGGCGTCGAGGGCGAGCTCGGCCGGCAGCTCCTTGCGCAGGATGACGCCGTCCTTGCGCTCCATCAGATAGAAGGTGCAGCCGAGCACCGCGTCGTCGGTGCACAGCGCGATCGGCCGCGGCGCCTGGGCGTAGACCGGGGCCAGCGCCGACAGCACGGTGTGCTCGCGGCTCATGTCGTGGGCCGACTTCACCTTCGAGCCGAACGGCGGCCGCCGCAGCACGTACTCGGCGCCGGCGCGCCGCACCAGGTAGGTCAGGTTCGAGTGGCCGCCCGGAAACTGCAGCACCTCGATCGGCGCGTGGCCGCCGAGCTGGGCGTCGAGCCAGGCGCCGAGCGCCCCGGCGTCGAGCTCCTCGCCCGGGCGCGGCGCGCGCAGCTCGGTCACCTCCCGTGCTCCCCGTACTTCGCCAGCAGGCGCTTGGCGACGACCATCTTGTGGACCTCGTCGGGGCCGTCGTAGATGCGGGCGCCGCGCTCGTGGACGTAGTAGTGCGCGAGCAGCGTGTCGCTGGTGATGCCGAGCGCGCCGTGGACCTGGATCGCGCGATCGATGAGCCGCATCATCACGTCGGCGACGTAGAACTTGATCAGCGACACCTGATCGCGCGCCGCCGCGAAGCCGCGATGCTCGATCGTCCACGCCGCGTGCAAGGTCATCAGCCGCGACGCGTCGACCTCGGCGCGGGCCTCGGCGATCCAGGCCTGGATGATCTGCCGCGACGCCAGCGTCTTGTCGGGATCGATCTTGCGGCTGGTCGCGCGCTGACACATCAGCGCGAACACCCGCTCGCAGATGCCGATCCACCGCATGCAGTGATGGATGCGGCCGGGCCCGAGCCGCTCTTGCGCGATCAGGAAGCCCGCGCCCTCGGCGCCGAGGCGGTTGGTCTTCGGCACCCGGCAGCCATGGAAGCGCAGCTCGGCGTGGCTGGCCCAGCCGCTGCCGGCGTCGCCCATGATCGGGATGTTGCGCACCAGCTCGTAGCCGGGCGTGTCGGTCGGCACGATGATCATCGACGCGCGGGCGTGGGGCGCGGCGTCGGGATTCGTCACCGCCATCACGATCGCGAACGCGGCGCCGTCGGCGCTGCTGGTGAACCACTTGTGGCCGTCGATGACGTAGTCGTCGCCGTCGGCGCGCGCGCTGCACGACAGGATCGTCGGGTTCGAGCCGGGATTCTCGGGCTCGGTCATCGCGAAGCACGACCGCAGCTCGCCGCGCGCCAGCGGCGCGAGCCACCGCGCCTTTTGCTCCGCCGAGCCCCACTTGTGCAGCACCTCGAGGTTGCCGGCGTCGGGCGCCTGGCAGCCGAACGCGAAGTGCCCGAGCGGCGATCGCCCGAGCCGCTCCGACACCAGCGCGTGCTCGACCAGCCCCAGCCCCAGCCCGCCCAGGTCCTTCGGGATCTGCGGCCCCCACAGCCCCGCCGCCTTGACCTGGGCCCGCAGCCCGTCGAGCACGTCGGCTGCCGCGGTCCAGCCGCGATGCATCACGTCGGCCTCGGCCGGCACGATGGTCTCGTCGAGCAGACGATCGATGCGGTCGAGGATCGGGACCAGGTGCGCGGGGATCGAGAAGTCCATGGGCGCGCGACGGTAGCAGAA
>JAYTAJ010000151.1:0-2056 GCA_043737575.1 Myxococcales bacterium
TCGCGCATGGTCCGGAACTTCACCAGCACGAACGGCGTGCCGCGGTGGCCCGGCCGCTGCTGGCGGAACAGCACCGGCCGCCCCAGATCGCGCGCCACCCAGATCGCGGTCGCCGCGATCACCGGCGCGGACACCACCAGCACCGCGCTCGCCCCGACGACGTCGAGGCCCCGCTTCACCACGCGCTGCGCGAACGAGAGAGCCACGGGTCCAGGCAGCGTACCGCGAACCGCGCTACTTCAGGAGCGCGCGGATCGCGTCGATCGGATCGGCGTCGGCGGGCGTCTTGTCGGGGCGGTAGCGCTTCACCCGGGCGAAGCGCAAGGCGACGCCGCCCGGGTAGCGCGTCGAGCGCTGGGCGCCGTCGATGGCGATCTCGACGACCAGCTCGGGGCGGACCCAGACGACGTGGCCCTCCTCGTGGGTCTTGCGGGCGAGGAGCTCGGTGGTCTGCCACGCCAGCAGCGCGTCGGTCATGCCCTTGAACGTCTTGCCGACCATCACGAAGCCGCCCGCGGGATCGCGCGCGCCGAGGTGGAGGTTGGACAGCCAGCCCTGGCGGCGGCCCGAGCCCCACTCGACGCCGAGCACCACCAGATCGACGGTGACGACCGGCTTGACCTTGCGCCACGAGCTGCCGCGGCGGCCGGCCTCGTAGGGCGAGGCCGCGGCCTTGATCATCACGCCCTCGTGACCGGCGTCGATCGCGGCGTCGAGGAACCGCGCCGCCTGGTCGGGATCGGCGGTGACGAGGCGCGGCACCGCGAGGGCGCCGACCAGCGCGTCGAGGGCGGCGAGGCGTTCGGTCAGCGGCCGATCCATCAGATCGACGCCGTCGACGTGCAGCACGTCGAAGAACCGCGCGGCGAGCGCGCCGCCGCCGTCGTCGCGGCTGAAGCGGCTCATGGTGTCCTGGAACACGCCGGGGCGGGCCTCGTCGTCGAAGCCGATGGCCTCGCCGTCGAGCACGAAGCTGCGCGCGGCCATGCGACGAGCGGCGTCGACGATCGCGGGCAAGCGCGCGGTGACGTCGTTGAGGTTGCGGGTGTAGAGCCGCACGTCGTCGCCATCGCGATGGACCTGCACCCGCGCGCCGTCGAGCTTGTGCTCGACCGACGCCAGGCCGACCTCGGCGATCGCCGACGCGACGTCGGGCGAGGTCGCGGCGAGCATCGGCAGGACCGGGCGGCCGACCTGCAGCGTGACCGCGGCGAGCCCGACCTCGCCGTCGCGCAGCGCGACCACCGCGGTGCGCGCGAGATCGCCCGACAGCATCGCGGCGCGGCGCACGACGTCGGCGCCGACGGCCGCGGCCTTGGCGATCGCGTCGACCATGACGCCCTCGAGCGCGCCCTGGCGCAGGCCCTCGGTCACCAGACGGCGGAAGAACGACTGCTCGGCGGTGGTCGCGCGCGACAACAGCGCGGTCAGCAGGCGCGCGCGCTCGGCGTTGGAGCCCGCGCCCGCGCAGGCGGCGAGCGCGTCGATCGCGGCGTCGACGTCGCCGACGGTCAGGCTCGGTGTCGCGGCCGCCGCCACGTCGACCTCGAGCGTGCGCCAGCCGATCCCGAAGCGACCTTGCCGCGGCTCGCCGGTGAGCAGCGCGACCCCGGCCTCGCGCTCGGCGACGTCGAGCTGCGCGATCGCCGCGGCGAGCGCGGTGATCTTGGCGGTGCGTGAGCGGGTCGCGGCGACGGCGTCGGAGGTCGCGACCAGATCGGCGAAGCGCACGCCGCGACTGTAGCGCGCCGACCGTCAGCCGATCAGGTGGACGTGGCGCACGAGCTGGTTGGTCAGATCGAGCCCGTCCCAGAAGCGCGCCATGCTGAGCGCCTGACCGACCGGTACGATCCGATCGAGGCCGCGGCCACCGAGGCGCTCGGCGAGGCCGACCAGCTCGTGGCGCGGGATGCCGGCGTGGGTCAGCGTCTGATCCTTGCGATCGATCCAGCGCTCGAGCGACACCAGCGACGGCGCGACGGCCTCGAACAGCAGGCCGCCGCCCGGGTGCTCGCGGCGCAGACCCTCGAGGCGATCGATCCGGACGATCGCGAGC
>JAYTAJ010000152.1:0-2056 GCA_043737575.1 Myxococcales bacterium
CCCGCCGCGATCAGCTGGTTCACCGCCGGCTGGGTCGGCAGCTCGATCAAGATGACCAGGGCCAGCCACGGGATCGCCTCGGTCAGCTGCACGCGATCGGTCGTCATCACCATCGACGCGATCGACGCGAAGATCGTGACCGGGATCGCCGCGCCCAGCAGCAGCGCCGACGTCTGCCGCACGATCGCCGCCGCCCGCTCCGGACTGCGGCCGATGAAGTAGAACACCGCGTCGGGCAGCCCCAGCGAGCCCAGCGCGATCGCGCTCTCGTACACCAGCAGCACCGCGATCACGTACGGGACCTGGGAGTCCTGGTCGTACGATCGCATCGCGATCACGTACGCGATCAGCAGCAGCATCCCCGCGATGCTCCGCGCCGCCACGTACATCGTCGCGCTGTGCGATTCCTTCCGGCTCGCGGCGGCGTCGCTCGAGGGCGCGGTCACGCGCGCACTATACGCGCTAAACCGCCAGGCGTTCGCCGTCGACCAGCTCGCGGGCGAGGGCGGCGATGGACCGCGGCGACGAGCCTTCGGCGTTGTTGTTGACGATGACGAGGGCGGGGACGTCGCGAGCGGTGGCGCGGCGGATCAGCTCGACGACGGCGCGGCGGGTGCGCGGATCGGGATCGCGCAGCGTGGCGAACGGCGCGTAGGCGAGGCCGGCGCTCTCGTAGTCGTGGTGCGGCGCGAGCATCCAGCGGATCACGAGGGCGGAGGTGTCGCCAGTGATGCGGGCCTGGGTCGCGGCGTCGGGGATGGTCGGCATGAGGCCGAGGGTCGGCTCGCTGGCGCGGTCGCGGTAGACCAGGCCGGCCCAGCCGGGGAAGGTCCACGACGACGTGCCGAAGCGGACGGTCGGCGGCAGCGCGGCGCCGAGGCGGAGGAGATCGTCGTCGACCTCGGCGGGCGCGACCGGTGCGCGGGGCCCGGCCCCGAACATGTCGAGCTGGGTCACGGCGCGTCGGGGCGACGCTCGACGACGACGATGTGCTCGCGCTTGCCGCGGTCGCCGAACGCGTTGCGCTCGACCGCGCCGAGCATCGGCCGCTCCTGCCAGGCCCAGGCGACGACCGCGAGGCGATCGTCGAGGGTGGCGCGCAGATCGTCGTCGGCGAACATCGGCCGCGCGCCCGCGAGCGAGTCGCCGACCACGAACGCGGCCCAGCCGCCGGGCGCGAGCACGTCGGTGACCGCGCCGAGCCACGCGATCTGATCGTCCTTCCACCGCTGCGACGCGGTGACGCTGTTGGCGGCGAACGAGCGGCGCGATCCGAGCTCGCCCTCGTCGAGCGCGCGGTGGCGGATGCCGAGGAAGTCGAAGCGCAGCCGATGGTGATCGGCGTAGTCGTAGGTGCCGGCGTAAGGCGGCGACGTCACCACGCCGCCGATCTTCGGCAGCTTGAGGTTGGCGAGGGCGCGAGCGTCGGCCTCGAACACCAGCGGCGGCGGCTTGCGGCCCTGGGACAGATCGTCGAGACCGGCGGCGATCATCGCCACGCGCTCGCCGAACCAGCGCGCCGCGGCGCCGCGCGGCACGTTGCGCTCGGTCCAGGTCGGATCGGTGTCGCTCTTGCGATGCGACACCTTGTAGAGCGCGGCCGACAGCGCCATCGTCAGGAACTCGGCGAGCTCGTCGTCGTCGCGGCGGACGTCGTCGATCGCGGCGGCGATGGCCTCGAGCTCGCGGCGGATGTGCGGCGAGAACCACTTGCCGACCAGGCGCTGGCGGGCGTTGGGATCGAAGCCTTTCGGCGCGCGCTTGGGCGCGGGCGCGAAGCCGGAGCGGCGCGCCTCCTTGCCCGCGCTCAGCACCTCGCCGGCGATCCGCTCGCCGAGCTGTCGGGCCTCGCGCCGTCGCGCCACCGGCACGGTCCAGGTCTTCACCCGCGCCAGGCGCACCGCGAGCGGGTTGAGATCGACGCCGACCGCGGGATAGCCGACGAAGCGCGCCTCGACCAGCGTGGTGCCCGAGCCGCAGAACGGATCGAGCAGCGCCTCGCCGTCGCGCATGCGGCTGCCGATCAGCTCGACCAGGAGGCGCGCGGTCGCGGGGT
>JAYTAJ010000153.1:0-4802 GCA_043737575.1 Myxococcales bacterium
GAGATCTCGTGATGACCTCGCGGCCGCGGCGACTGGGCGCCTGCCCACCGAGGAGAGGCGGCCTGATCGCGCGCCTTCTTTCCGGATCAATAGTTTTTCCGATCCCGGAGACGGCTGCGCCGAGCAGTGCGGCGCCCCTCGACGTTCGCGCGCTTGCTCGCCGGGCTCGGTCGCATCCAAGACCCATGTGCGAAGGGCGTCCGCGAGAACACCCTCGACGTTCGCGGCTGCGCCGCCGTCGACAATCCCCCGCTCTCGCGCGCTTGCGCACCTTAGCGCGCGCTAAGGTTAAGATCGCTGAACCGCCCGTGGAGTCGATCGACAAGTACCCGCGCACGCCGCACCTCGAGGGCTCGCGGCTGCAGCCCGGCGATCACGATCTCGCGCAGACGCCGCTGGCGGCGCTGCGCGGCCGCTTCGTCGTCGTCGAGGAGAAGCTCGACGGCGCCAACGCGGGGATCGCGATCGGCGACGACGGTCGGCTGCGGTTGCAGAGCCGCGGCCACGCCCTGACCGGCGGCCCGCGCGAGCGCCACTTCGATCTGTTCAAGCGCTGGGCCGGCGCCCACACCGCGGTGCTGGAGCGGCTGTGCGCGGGCGGCCTGACGATCTACGGCGAGTGGCTGTACGCCAAGCACACGATCTTCTACGACGCGCTGCCGCACTACTTCCTGGAGTTCGACGTCCGCGACGGCGACGGTCGGTTCTGGTCGACCGCGCGGCGGGCCGAGCACGTCGCCGGGTGCGGCGCCGCCAACGTGATCCGAGCGGTGCCGATCGTGTGGCAGGGCGTGGTCGACGATCCGCGGACGCTGCCGGCGATGGTCGCGCGGTCCTTGTACAAGCGCGCCGACTGGCGCGAGCGGCTGATCGCGGCGGCGGCCGAGGCCGGCGTCGCCGCCGAGCTGGTCGGGCGCGAGACCGATCCGTCGGACTGCGCCGAGGGCCTGTACCTGAAGGTCGAGGACGACGGCGTCGTCGTCGAGCGCTACAAGTGGGTCCGCGCCAGCTTCCTCACGACCGTGATCGACTCGGGCAGCCACTGGCTGGCGCGGCCGATCATCCCCAACCAGCTGGCCGACGGCGTCGATCTGTTCGCTTCATGATCGCGCAGCTCGCTCCCATGCCCGGCGCCGCGATCGACTGGACCGCGATCGCGGACGCGCTCGCGCCGATCATCACCACCGCCGAGCTGGCGGCGACGCCGCAGGACGCGATCTTCCACGCCGAGGGCGACGTCTGGCTGCACACCCGCATGGCGCTCGAGGCGCTGTGCGCCGATCCAGCGTGGCGCGGGCTCGACGCCGCGGCGCGGGCGCTGGTGTTCGCCGGCGTCTTGCTCCACGACGTCGGCAAGCCGGGCTCGACCCGCCACGAGCCCGACGGCCGGGTCTCGTCGCGCGGCCACAGCGCGCTCGGCGAGCAGCTCACCCGCGCGGCGCTGTACCAGGCCGGCGTGCCGTTCGCGTGGCGCGAGCACGTGTGCGCGCTGATCCGCTGGCATCAGGTGCCGTTCTTCGGCATCGAGCGCACCGCCCCCGACGCGGCGCGCCTGGTCGCGCGGCTGTCGTTGGTGACGCGCCACGACTGGCTGGCGCTGGTCGCCGCCGCCGACGGTCGCGGCCGGCGCTGCGCCGATCCGACCGATCAGGCGCGCATCGTCGACAACTGCGCCTGGTGGCGCGAGCTCGCCGCCGAGCAGGGCGCGCTCGATCGCCCGCGCGCCTTCGCCGACGATCACAGCCGCTTCGTCTACCTGTCCGATGACCGCGGCACGCGCCACCCCGATCTGATCGCGTACGACGACTGGATCGGCGACGCGTTCGTGCTGAGCGGGCTGCCGGGCGCGGGCAAGAGCACCTGGCTCGCCGCGCATCCGGAGCTTGCGGTGGTATCGCTCGACGATCTGCGCGACGAGCTCGACGTCGATCCCGCCGACGGTCAGGGCCCGGTCATCGCCGCGGCGCGCGAGCGGGCCCGCGAATACCTGCGGGCCGGGACGCCGTTCGCGTGGAACGCGACCAACGTGTCGCGATCGCTGCGCGCCAACCTGCTCGCGCTGTGTCGCAACTACCGCTTCCGCACCCACATCGTGTACTGCGAGGTGGCGGCCGACGAGCAGCGCCGCCGCAACCGGGCGCGGCCCGAGGCCCGCGTGGTCCCGGCCGCGGCGATCGCGCGGATGCTGCGGCGGTGGACGGTGCCGACCCCCGACGAGGCCCACACCGTCACCTACGTCGTCGACGGCGACGATGCCGCGCCGACCTGGCCGCCGCGCGCGACCTGATCGGCGACGCGGCGCTTGCCGCCGATCACCAGCACCACCGCGGCCACCACCAGCGGCGCCGAGATCAGCGTCGCCGGCGTCAGCGGCTCGCTCGCGAGCATCACGCCGAGCAGCACCGCGAAGACGGGATTGACGAACGCGTAGCTGGTGGCGACCGCGGGCCGGGCGTTGCGCAACAGCCACGCGTAGGCGGTGAACGCGACCAGCGAGCCGAGGATGATCAGGTACACCAGCGCGACGATCGAGCTCGTCGTCGGCGCGGTCGGGTAGCGCTCGCCGCGCGCCAGCCCGACGATCGTCAGCGCCAGGCCGCCCGCGAGCTGGTGGGTCGCCGCGGCGGCGAGGCCCGGCGCCGACGGCAGCCGCTTCGACAACAGCGAGCCGAGGGCCCACGCCGCGGGGGACGCGCACAAGATCGCCGCCGCGGTCGGCGTCGCCGACAGCTCGGCGCCGCTCACCAGCACCACGACGCCCGCGACGCCGAGTCCGACGCCCAGCCACTCGCGCCGCGTCGAGCGCTCGCCCCCGATCGTCGAGAACACCGCCATCCACAGCGGCATCGTCGCGCACACCAGCGCCGCCACGCCCGACGTGACCTCGAGCTCGGCGACCGCGACCAGGCCGTTGCCGCCGACGAACAACAGCGCGCCGATCGGCAGCGCCGCGAGCCACTGCCGCCGGGTCGGCCACGCCCCGCCGGTCGCGCGGGCGATCGCCAGGAGGATCGCGCCGGCCAGGGTGAAGCGCACCGCCCCCATCAGCATCGGCGGCAAGGACTCCACCGCGATGCGCATCGCCAGGTACGTCGAGCCCCAGATCACGTAGACCGAGGCGAGCGCGAGGTAGAGCGTCGTCGGTCGCGGCGCGGGGTACAGCGGCGGCTTCATGGCGCGAGCAGGGTGCCACGGCGATCGATCGCGACCAGGGACAGCCAGTGCCGCGCCGACCAGTACAGATTCGCAGGCCGCCGACATCGACCGACACAGATCACGCGGCTGTGTACCGACGGCGCGCGACGCATCTGTACTGGTCGTTCGCCGATCACACAAGTACACTGGCCGCGCCGTGCCCGTCGACTTCCTCTACGAGCGCCTCGCCAGCGAGCTGGGCGATGCGATCGAGCGCGGCTCGCTGCGCCCGGGCGCGCGCCTGCCGTCGGTGCGTCGGCTCGCCGAGGATCGCGCGCTCAGCATCGCGACCGTGGTGCAGGCCTACACCGTCCTCGAGGGCACCGGCCTGATCGAGGCCCGCCCCAAGTCCGGCTTCTTCGTCCGCCGCGCGCCGATCGACGGCGCGGTGCCGCGACCGCCGCGCAAGTCGGTGACGCCGACTCGCCCGGCGCTGTCCGACGGCCTGGCCCGGTTGTTCGTCGCGCTGCGCGATCCCGGACTGGTGCCGCTCGCCGCCGCGTACCTCGATCCGTCGACCTTGCGGGTCGCGGCGCTCAACCGCATCGCCGCGGCGCTGGCCCGCGAGGTCTCGACCCTCGGGGCCCGCGACGACACCCCGCCGGGCCTGGTGACCTTGCGCCGCGCCCTGGCCCGCCGCTCGGTGAGCTGGGGCTCGCCGCTCACCGAGGACGACTTCGTCTGCACCATCGGCGCGACCGAGGCGATCACGCTGGCCTTGCGCGCGACCACCCGCGCCGGCGACGCGGTCGCGGTCGAGTCGCCGACCTACTTCGGCATCCTCCAGGCGATCGAGGGCCTGGGGCTGAAGGCGGTCGAGGTGCCGTCGCACCCGCGCACCGGCATCGATCTCGCCGCGCTCCACGACGCGCTGCGCGCCACGCCGATCCGCGCGATCGTCGCGATGCCGACCGCCGCCAACCCGCTGGGCTCGATCATGCCCGACGACGCCAAGGCCGGGCTCTACGCGCTCGCGGTGCGCCACGACGTCCCGGTCATCGAGGACGATGTCTACGGCGAGCTGTGCTTCGACGGCACCCGACCGCGGCCGCTCAAGGCGTTCGATCGCGACGGCCGCGTGCTCTTGTGCGGGTCGGTGTCGAAGACCCTCGCGCCCGGCTATCGGGTCGGCTGGATCGCGCCCGGCCGCTACCAGGACGACGTCGAGCGGCTGAAGTTCTCGCAGTCGCTCGCGTGCCCGACCCTGCCGTGCATGGCGGTCGCCGAGATGCTGGCGTCGGGTGGATACGATCGTCACCTGCGCCGCCTGCGCCGCGTCGTCGCCGGTCAGGTCGCGCGCTACCGCGAGGAGGTGATCGCGCGCTTCCCCGACGGCACCCGAGTGTCGGCGCCGCGCGGCGGCTTCGTCTTGTGGATCGAGCTGGCGCCGAACGTCGACGCGCTGGTGCTGCAGGAGCGCGCCCTCGCCCGCGGCGTCTCGATCGCGCCCGGCCCGGTGTTCTCAGCGCGGCAGCAGCGCTTCACCAGCTGCTTCCGCCTGAGCTGCGGCCAGCCGCTCACGCCGCGCGTCATCGGCGCGATCGATCTGCTCGCGCACCTGTCGCACGACCTCGCCACCCGCGGCGCCCGCGCTCACCGCGGCACTG
>JAYTAJ010000154.1:0-11092 GCA_043737575.1 Myxococcales bacterium
ATGGCAGCTGATCCGATCCAGCGACTGGTGCAGCAGCTCGGGCGGCTGCCCGGCATCGGCGAGAAGTCGGCGACGCGGCTGGCGATGCACCTGATCCGCGCGCCCAAGCCGCAGGTGCAGGAGCTGGCGCAGGCGCTGATCGACGCGACCGAACAGATCGGGCTGTGCTCGGTGTGCATGACCCTGACCGCCGAGGATCCGTGCCGCACCTGCACCGACGGCCGCCGCGAGCCGACGATGTTGTGCGTCGTGTCGCAGCCGTCCGACGTGATCGCGATCGAGCGCGGCGGGCACTTCCGCGGGCGCTACCACGTGCTGCACGGCGTGCTCGCGCCGCTCGACGGCATCGGCCCCGACGATCTGCGCATCGGCGAGCTGATCCGCCGCCTCGCGCCCGCCGACGGCCCCGCGATCGCCGAGGTGATCGTCGCCACCGCGCCGACCGTCGAGGGCGAGGCGACCGCGATGTACCTCGCGCGCCTGATCAAGCCGCTCGGCATGAAGGTGTCGCGCATCGCCACCGGCCTGCCCGTCGGCGGCGATCTCGAGTACAGCGATCAGGCGACGATCGGCCGCGCCCTCGCTGGCCGCACGACGTTGTGACGGAGTGCTGACGATCGCCCCGCGCGATCTGCCGCCATGATGCCCCGGTGTCCGTCGACGAGGTCCCGCACTCGAGCCCGCGCCTGCGCGGCGTGTCGCACCAGATCGCGTTCTTCTTCGCGGTCGCGGCCGGCCTCCTCCTCGTCGCGCTGACCGGGTGGCGCTGGCCGGTCGCGGTCTACGCCGCCAGCCTCGCCACCATGCTCGGCGTCAGCGCCGCGTACCACCGAGGTCGCTGGCGACCCGCGGTGCGCCGTCGCTGGCAGCGCGCCGATCACGCCGCGATCTTCGTCTTCATCGCCGGCACCTACACCCCGGTCTGCGTGCTCGCGATGGAGGCGGCGGCGGGCCGGCAGCTCCTGGCGCTGGTGTGGATCGGCGCGATCCTCGGGGTCCTCCGCGCGATGTTCTGGCCGGGCGCGCCGCGCTGGGTGGTGTCGGGCCTCTACGTCCTCCTCGGCTGGGTCATGATCATCGCGCTGCCCGCGGTCGCGCGCGGCACCGGCGTGCCGCTGCTCCTGGTGATCCTCCTCGGCGGCCTGCTCTACACCGTCGGCGCCACCATGTACGCGCTGCGCTGGCCCGATCCCTGGCCGAAGGTGTTCGGCTACCACGAGGTCTTCCACGCCCTGACGATCGTCGCGGTGCTCTGCCACTTCGGCGCCGTCGTCACCGTCGCCCGGGCCACCCAGCCGTGATCCGCGACCAGATCGCCCCGCCGAGCAGGATAATTGCCCGGAAAAGTTGAAAGAATCTCCGGTGCTCTGATAACTTGCCGAGAGGCTAGCGGTAGGTGCGATCGCATCTGCAGAGCACACGATCCAGGCCGGCAGGAGCCCAGGCGCGATGTCAAACCAACTGGTGATGTACGAAGAGGAGCTGCTGCAGATCAACGCGGTCTGCGATGTGCTCCATCGCGATGCCAACGCGAAAGCGGTGCTCGTCATCGACAAGAACGGGCAGGCGATCGCGCAGTCGGGGGAGGTCGAGCAGCTCGATGTCACCTCGTTGTCGTCGCTGACCGCGGGCAACGTCGCGGCGACGGGCGGCATCGCGCAGCTCCTCGCCGAGAAGGAGTTCGCGGGTCAGTTCCACGAGGGCGAGAAGACCAACGTCCACATCTCGATCGTCGGCGCGCGCGTCATCCTGCTGGTGTTGTTCGATGAGCGCAGCTCCCTGGGGCTGGTGCGCCTGCGGGTTCGCAAGGCCGCGGTCGAGCTCACCGCGGTGCTCGAGGTCCTGGTGCGGAAGAGCGAGTCGGGCAATCAGCCGTCCGTGTTCGCCGAGATCACCGACGACGACATCGACAACCTGTTCAACGACTAGCGCTTGCTAGACCAAGCGCTTTCTAGACCAACCAGGGCGCCATGAGCTTCATCAACTACTCGTCTCGCGAGATCAACTGCAAGATCGTGTACTACGGCCCCGGCCTGTGCGGTAAGACCACGAATCTCCAGTACATCTACAACAAGACCAACCCCGAGGCGAAGGGGAAGATGATCTCGCTGGCGACCGAGACCGATCGGACGCTGTTCTTCGACTTCCTGCCGCTCTCGCTCGGCGAGATCCGCGGCTTCAAGACCCGCTTTCACCTCTACACGGTGCCCGGCCAGGTCTTCTACGACGCCAGCCGCAAGCTGATCTTGAAGGGCGTCGATGGCGTGGTGTTCGTCGGCGACTCGCAGCTCGAGCGCATGGAGGCGAACATCGAGTCGCTCGACAACCTGCGCACCAACCTCGGCGACCAAGGCTACGACCTCGACAAGCTCCCGTACGTCGTCCAGATCAACAAGCGCGACCTGCCGAACTCGGCGCCGCTCGAAGAGCTGATGGAAGTCTTGAACCCGACGAAGGTGCCGTCCTACGAGGCGATCGCGACCAAGGGCGTCGGGGTGTTCGACACGCTGAAGGCGGTCGCCAAGCTGGTGCTGACCGAGCTCCGCAAAGCGGGCTGATCGATCTTTTCTTCGGAGGATCCATGACCGCGACCGAGCGTCCGCGTTTTCGCACCGATCTCGTCGCCGAGCCGATCGACGACGGCGGGCTGCGCTTCATCGATGTCCTCGATCCGGACAGCGGCAACGGCTTTCGCTTCTTCGAGGTCGAGTACTCGATCGCGTGCGCGATGGACGGCGAGCGCGACGTCGCGGGGCTGTTGCGCTGGGCGCGGGAAGAGCTGGGCGTCGAGCCGTCGGCGAAGGAGATCGGCACGGTCATCCACACCCTCGGCGAGCTCGGCTACCTCGACGGCGGCCCGATCGCCGAGGAGCCCGAGCTGGTGCGCGGCGTGGTCGCGGGACGACCGGAGCCGCTGCCGCGCGGTCTGCACGACGTCGAGCTCGGCACCGCCGGGCAGCAAGATGCTCACGCTCGCACGCTCGAGGACATGCCGGTCGCCGACGACCTCGAGCTCGGCACCGCGGGCGGTGGACGCGCCGCCGCGACCTCGGCGCGTGACGATTTCGGTGCCGGCCCCGAGCTCGGCCCGGCCGGTAGCCGCGGCAGCGAGTTCGATGCGCCGACGCCGCCGCCGGCCGAGATGCCGTCGGCGACCTTGCGTCCGGTCAGCCGCCCCGACGCCGAGGAGGATGGGCCGACCAACCTGCCGACGCCGCGGACGATGGACTACGAGGACGACGAGGTCTCGGTCGATCTGAGCGATCACCTCGCGATCTCGGCCTCCGACGTCAAGGAGGCGGTGCGCGCGTCGAAAGTCATGGCGTCGGTCGACGTGCCGCAGGACGTGCTCGATCAGCTCGAGCAGGACGAGGCGCGCGGTCGCGAGGAAGCGGCGGCGGCCGCCGCGGCGCGCGATCAGGCTGCGGCCGAGATCGCCCGCGAAGAAGCGATCCGCGAGGCCGCGGTGCGCGAGGCAGCAGCGGCCGCCGCGGCGGCGGCACGCGCAGCGGCCGAGGCGACCGCGGCGTCGACGCGCCCTGCCGCCGACCTGCCGCAGATCCCGGTCGGCGTGTCGAAGAAGCGCGCCGAGCCGATCAAGGAGCCGATCAAGGAGACGCCGAAGCCGGTGACGCCGGTCGAGGCGCCGTCGACGGGCGCGCGGCGCGCGGTGTGGCTTCTGCTCGTCCTCGCGATCACGATCGCCGCGGCGTATTACGTCTGGACCAAGGTCCTGAAGAAGCCGCTGCCGTGGGATCCCAAGCCCGAGGTCGCGGAGACCGCCGCGCCGGTGCCGGCGCCGCTGCCGGGTCCGCCGCAGCCACCGCCCGAGCCGCCGCCGCCGCCGCCGGTCGCGGTGCTCGCCGAGAAGGCCGGCGAGGTCTCCAACATCGTCGCGGGCCAGGTCGCGGTGCTGAGCTTCGTGATCGCCGACGGCAGCCAGGTCGCGACCGGCGATCCGGTGCTGCGGTTCTCGGGCAACTCGGTCGACGAGCAGAAGATGATCGGGTTCGCGTACGACATCGACACTCGCTACCCGAAGCAGATCGAGACCGCGACCAAGGCCCGCGACAAGGCGGCGAAGCTCAACAACGCCGCGGGCGTGAAGGCCCAGGAGGCCAAGATCGCCGAGGTCACGCGCAAGCTCGAGCTGCGCAAGACCGAGCGCGAGGCGCTGAGCGCCAAGCTCGACGGGCTCACCATCAAGGCGCCGATCGCGGGCGTGGTGAAGCTCGCCGACAAGATCGCGAAGGGCACCCGCACCACCGCCGATCAGTCGGTGGCCAGCGTGACCGCGCCGTCGACGCTCGCCGCGACGTTCACCGTCGTGCCCGCCGCCAAGAAGGTCTACACCGCCGACGCCTCGGTCCGGGTCTCGGTGAAGGCGACGCCCGATCAGAAGGCCAACTGCACCGCGACCACCGTCGACACCGACGCCAGCGGCAGCACCGTCGTCACCGTCACCTGCGCCGCCGACGCCGGCATCCCGTCGGGTACCGAGATCGTCCTCGAGTAACGCTACTTCGCGGCGGCCTTGATCGACTTGACCTTGAGGATCGGGCCGGTCATCGCCAGGCCCATCGCGCCGCGATCGACCGAGCCCTCGACGTCGACCTGCTGACCCGCGACGCAGTCGCCGCCGCCCTCGAGCTGGTACTCGTCGCCGTCGGCGGTGACGAGCAGCCAGTGTCCGCCTTCGAGATCGCTCCGCTTGATCGTGCCGCTGAACTTCGCCATGGATGCAGGCTAGCAGATGCCTGCTAGCGCGCGCTGACCAGCTCCCAGATCGTCCCGTCCGCGGCGACGAAGCCCGCGAGCGCGGCGGGCTGGGCCGCGACGCGCTGGAAGGTCAGCGTCACGCCGCGCTGCTCGGCGGCGCCGCGGAAGTGACCGCCGTAGGTCGCGCCGTCGTCATCGCCGAACGTCGTCAGGTGGATCGCGTGATCGGCGAGCGCGCCCGCGCCGACCTCGCGCACCGTCGCCTTCCACGCCAGGCCGTAGCCGAGGTCGGCGACGAAGGTTGCATCGACGACGATCCGTAGCTCGGCGGTGGACATGGTGGGACTCTCGCTGGGTCGGGGGGGCGCGGGACGCTCGCGGCTGCCGTCGGTGCCGCACGCCGCGGCCGCGGCGGTGGCCGCGATCGCGATCGCGATCACGCCGCCGCGCGCGCGTGAAGCTCGCTTGCAGGTCACCACGGCGCGGGTCCGTGGGTCACGGGCTTGGGGCCGACCAGGTTGGTGATCTCGACGTTCATGTCCTCGACCGTGGTGCGCTGGTTCACGTGACCAGGAATCGCCGGAAAGATCCAGAGGCTCATGATCTCGTGCTCGGCGGCCGGGACCGTGACCACGCCCGTCGAGATCGCGACGTGGGCGAGGCCGCCGAAGAAGATGACGTCGCCGCGCGGGATCGCGCCGCCCGCCCACGGCGCCGCGGTGTTGATGCCCATCGCGTTGCCGAGGACGGTGTAGTACGCGCCCGTCTTCGCGCCGACGCCGCCGCCGTTGGCGTTGTAGGCCGCGGCGGCGTTGGTGTGGACCTGGACCAGGAACGCCTTGGTGACCGCGCCCGAGCGCCACGCCGAGTACAGCACCATCTCCCAGCAGTTCATCGCCGACAGGTCGGTCGGATCGGCGCCGCCGCGGATCCAGATCGCGAAGTCGTCGTCGGCCATGTTGCCGAAGCGATCGACGCGGCGTCGGCTGATCTGCCCGGTCCCGTCGGGGCCCGACGGCGTCGGCCAGGTCAGGCTGCCCTCGAGCTCCTCGGCGTGCTGGATGACCCGCTCGTTCTTGATCATCGGGATCAGCACCGCGTACGTGAGCAGGTCGGCGGGCAGGATGTTCTCGAGGACGATCCGGGTCTGCGGCGTCGTCATCGCCTGGACCGCGGCGGTGAGCTGCGGGACGCCCGCGAGGCGCTGGATCTCGAGGAGCGCGAGCTGGTTGTGGGCGTAGCGCTGCTTCACCAGCGGGATGAGCACCGCGTAGGGGATGACGTCGGCGGGCGCGATGTTGGTGAGCAGCTCGAGGACGACCGGCATCGCGATCGCGTCGATCGCGGCGTCGAGCTGCACCTGGCCCACGTTGCGCTGGATCTCGAGCAGCCCGAGCTGGTTGTGGGCGTTGCGCTGCTTCATCAGCGGCAAGAGCGCCGCGTAGGTGATGACGTCGGCGGGCGCGACGTTGTCGAGCACGAGGCGCAGCTCGGCTTGCGACATCGCGTCGATCGCGGCGTTGAGCTGGACCGCGCCCGCGTTGCGCTGGATCTCGAGGAGCGCGAGCTGGTTGTGGGCGTGGCGCTGGCGCACCAGCGGGATCAGCACCGCGTAGGTGCCGAGGTCGGCGCCCGCGATGTTGGTGAGCAGCTCGAAGACCTCGGCGGGCGCGATGGCGTCGATCGCGGCGGCGAGCTGGACCGCGCCCGCGTTGCGCTGGATCTCGAGGGCGGCGAGCTGGTTGTGGGTGTTGCGCTGCTTGATGAGCGGGATCAGCACCGCGTAGGTGCCGAGGTCGGCGGGCGCGATGTTGTCGAGGACCAGGCGCAGCTCGGCGGGCGCGATCGCGTCGACCGCGGCGGCGAGCTGGACCGCGCCCGCGACGCGCTGGATCTCGAGGCGCGCGAGGTGGTTGTGGGCGTGGCGCTGGCGCACCAGCGGGATCAGCACCGCGTAGGTGCCGAGGTCGGCGCCCGCGATGTTGGTGAGCAGCTCGAAGATCTCGGCGGGCGCGATGGCGTCGATCGCGGCGGCGAGCTGGACCGCGCCCGCGTTGCGCTGGATCTCGAGAGCGGCGAGCTGGTTGTGGGCGTTGCGCTGCTTGATGAGCGGGATCAGCGCGGCGTAGGTGCCGAGGTCGGCGGGCGCGATGTGGTCGAGGATGAGGCGCAGCTCGTCGTGGCCGATCGCGTCGACCGCGGCGGCGAGCTGGACCGCGCCCGCGTTGCGCTGGACCTCGAGGAGCGCGAGCTGGTTGTGGGCGTAGCGCTGCTTCACCAGCGGCAGCAGCAGCGCGTAGGTCCCGAGGTCGGCGCCGACGGTGTTGGCGAGCATGGTCCGGACCTCGGCGGGCGCCATCGCGTCGATCGCGGCGTCGAGCTGGGCCGCGCCCGCGTTGCGCTGGACCTCGAGGAGCGCGAGGTGGTTGTGGGCGTCGCGCTGCTTGATGAGCGGGATCAGCGCCGCGTAGGTGCCGAGGTCGGCGCCCGTGATGTTGTCGAGCACGAGCCGCAGCTGATCCTGCGGCAGCGCGTCGACCGCGGCGTTGAGCTGGGCCGCGCCCGCGTTGCGCTGGAGCTCGAGGAGCGCGAGCTGGTTGTGAGCGTAGCGCTGGCGGATCAGCGGCAGCAGGACCGCGTAGGTCGCGACGTCGGCGCCCGCGACGTTGGCGAGGAGGTCGCGGACGTCGGCGGGCGGCAGCGCGTCGATCGCGGCGTCGAGCTGGGCCGCGCCCGCGACGCGCTGGATCTCGAGCGCTGCGAGCTGGTTGTGGGCGTCGCGCTGCTTGATGAGCGGGATCAGGAGCGCGTACGTCCCGTGATCGGCGGGCGCGATGTTGTCGAGCACGCCGTCGAGCTGCGCGGGCGACAGCGCGTCGACCGCGGCGTTGAGCTGGGCGACGCCCGCGACGCGCTGGAGCTCGAGGAGCGCGAGGCGGCGGTGGGCGTAGCGCTGCTTGACCTCGACGATCAGCGGCGCGTGGGTCGCTTGATCGATCGCCGACAGGTTGGTGAGCAGCGCCTCGAGCTTGGCGAGGCTGGTGCCGTCGACGGCGTTGTGGAACTGCGGGAGGCCCTGGGCCCGCCGCGTCGCGAGCTGGACGATCTTGCTGTGGGCCTTCTCCTCGGGGTTCTTGCACCGCTGGAGCTGGAGGCCGGTCTTGAACGCGGCGCCGACCCGCGACGCCATCCGCGCGATCCGGCCACCGCCGTGGAGCTCGGCCAGCGCGCCTTCGGCGTGCTGATCGGCGTGATCTTCGGCCGCCGCGGACTCGCCGCCGATCGGCGCGCGCCGCGCTTTCGGATCGGCGGCGGCGTCGCGTTGCTGGGCGACGTGGGCCAGCTCGTGGGCGAGCAGCGCGTCGCCTTCGATCGTCCCGGCCGCGGGGGCCGAGGCGCCCATCACGACGTGCTCGCCGACCGCGAACGCGACCGCGCCCGCGTCGGCGGCCTTGCGCGCCGCGATCGATCCGGTGTGGATGCGCGCGCCCGAGACGTCGGCGCCGAGCGCGCTCGCCATCCGGCTCGCGGTGCCGCCGTCGAGGGGCGCGCCCGGGCCGAGGTCGGCCGCGAGGGAGGCGAGGGTCTCGCCGCCGTCGGGCGCGCGCAGCGCCTGCGCCGCCTCGGACGCGGGCGGGGTCCCGACGGGCGCGCCTGGCGCGATCACCGCCAGCTCGGGCGGCGCCTTGCCCGTGTCCCGCCAGATCTGGATCCCGCCGCGCATGTGCGCGACCGCGAGCGGGATCAGATCCGACGCGGTGCGCGCGGCCTGCGCCCCGGGCGTGGTGCGCTTGAGCAGCGCCTCGGCGTTTGCGATCGGGAGGCCGCGGTAGCGATCGAAGGTCTGATCGACGAAGGGACAGCCACTGCCCGCGAACTCGGGCCCGAGCTCCGCGGTGCAGATCGCCATCACGTCGGCGCGGAGCTGCTCGAAGAACTGGCTGCGCAGCATCTGGCCCGGCTGCACCGGGCCATCGTCGACGATCAGGCTCGCGGGCTTGGCGTCGCCACCGCCGCCGGTCACCGCGGCCGCGACCTGATCGGCCTCGGTCTCCGCGGGAGAATTCGCGTCGCCGACCTTCACCGCCCGCTGCGGCGCGCGCTGCCCTGCCGCGCCTTGCTGGGCGACGTGGGTCAGCTCGTGGGCCATCAGCCCGAGGTCACCGCCGCGCTCGCCGGGGCCGAGGAAGACGTCGCCGCCGTACGCGAACGCGCGCGCGCCCATCGCCGCGGTCGCCTGCTGCGCCAGCGGATCTTCATGGACGCGGGTCGCCGAGAAGTCGGCGCCGAGGTGCGCGCCGACCCGGGCCGCGACGTCGCCGTCGACCGGCCCGCCGCTGCCCTTGTGCTCGACCGCGATCGTCGCCGCGTCGTGGATGCTCGGCGCGGCGCCACCACGGCCCGCGCGCTGCGCCATCGCGGCGCCGAGCGCAGGATAGCGATCTGCGGCCAGCGAGCGCTTGCCGACCGCGATCTTGGTCTCCCCACCACCCGCCTCATCGCCCGCACGCTGACGACGATCGAGAGGCTCGTTCATGCCCCTATGCTGCTACTTTTTCTTATCCTAAATCTACCTGTATTTGCCGCTCGTCATTGATTTCGACCATCTCACTGAGATCACTGAACGCCCGGTCTACTTCACATCGACGATTTCCCAGATCGTCCCATCGGCGGCGACGAAGCCGACCAGCGCGGCGGGACGCGCGGGGATCCGCTTCAGGGTCAGCCGCACCCCGGGCTGGTCCTCGACCGCCTTGAAGTGACCGCCGTAGCGCGTGCCCTCGCGGTTCACCGCGGTGCGCAGGCTGATCTCCTTGTCGGCCAGCGCGCCGCTGACGACCTCGCGGACCGCGGCCTTCCAGGCGTGGCCGTAGCCCATGGCCATGGCGTGCTTCGCGTCGACGACGATCTCGAGCTCTGGTTTCGTCATGTCGGAGACCTTGGTGTTGCCGTTGCCGTTGCCGTTGTCGGAGGCGCAGGCCGCGCCCAGCGCGAGCGCGCCGGCGACCGCGATGCTCGCACGCGTCACCATGGCGCCGGCGCGTGGCGGAGTGGCTGCCGACCCAGGCCGCCCGCCGCCGCCTCGTCGTCGAGCGTCTCGATCGTCGTGCGCTGGGTGACGTAGCTGTTGTTGGGCACCTGCCACAGGCTGATCACCTCGTGGCGTCCGTTGGGCAAGACCACGCCGGTCGAGATCGCGACGTGATCGACGCCGTTGAAGAAGACCAGGTTGCCGCGCGGCACCGCGCCGACCGGGATCGCCGCCGCACCGCCGTAGTTGAGCCGCGCCGCGATCACGTCGTGGTACGCGCTCGGCGGCGCCGCGGCCGCGTTGTTGGCGGCGGTCGCCTCGGTGTGGATCTGCACCAGCCACGGCTTGGTGACCGAGCCCGAGCGCCACGCCGAGTACAGCACCATCTCCCAGCAGTTCATGCCCGACGCGTCGGTCGGATCGGCGCCGCCGCGGATCCACTGCGCGAAGGCGTTGGGGCCGCGGCCGATCTGCGAGCCGGTGTCGATCTGCCCGGTGCCGTCGGGGCCCGACGGTCCCGACCAGTCGAGGTGACCGACCAGCTGCTCGGCGTTGTTGATGACGCGCTCGTTCTTGAGTGCGGTGATCAGCGCCGCGTACGCCACCGCGTCGGCGGGCGACACGTTGGCGAGCAAGAGCCGGGTCTGGTCCGCGGTCATCGCGTTGACCGCGGTGCGGAAGTTGGCGTCGCTGACCGCGCGGGCCGCGGCGAGGGCGACCAGCTTGTCGTGGGCCTTCTCGGCCGCAGTCGCGCAGCGCTGCAGGCGCAGCCCGGTCTTCATCGACGACGACATCCGCGCCATCAGCCCGGGCTTGCCGTGCAGCTCGGCGACCGCGCCCGCCGCCGCCTCGTCGGCGTGATCCTCGGCGGCGCTCGACTCGCTGCCGATCGGCGCCATGCGCGCCTGCGGATCGGCCGCGGCGTCGGACTGCTGTGCGACGTGGGTCAGCTCGTGGGCGAGCAGCGCGTCGCCCTCGATCGATCCGGCCGCGGGCGCCGCGGCGCCCATCACGACGTGCTCGCCGACCGCGAACGCGACCGCGCCGGCGTCGGCGGCCTTGCGCGCCGCGATCGATCCGGTGTGGATGCGCGCGCCCGAGACGTCGGCGCCGAGCGCGCTCGACATCCGGCTCGCGGTGCCGCCGTTGAGGGCGGTGCCGGGACCGAGGTCGGCCTCGAGGGACGCCAGGGTCTCGGCGCCGTCGGGCGTGCGCAGGGTCTGCGCCGACGGTGCGGCGGCGCCACCGCCGGTCGCGGCCGCGGGTGAAGCCGCTGCGAACTCGGCCGGAGCCTGGCCGGTGTCGCGCCAGGTCTGCACACCCGCGCGCATGCGCGCGACC
>JAYTAJ010000155.1:0-11091 GCA_043737575.1 Myxococcales bacterium
CGTACTGGTGCTTCACCTCGTCGAGCTGACGGTAGATGTAGTGGGCGTCGACGATGCCGTCGCTCTCGAACTGCACGACCACCCGCGTGCGATCCAGACCGTCCGGTCCCCGGACATTGTTCGAGACCGGATAGCTGGCGAGGCCGTCGAGCCCGTCGAGCGCGAGGGCGTCCTGGGTGCCGGGCCACTTCTCGTCGCCGGCCTGGCGGTTGCCGTACGCGAGCGCGGCGGCGTCGTAGATCGACGTCGGGAAGTAGATGTCGTCCTTGCCGGCCGGCTCGTAGACGTGATGGACCGGGACCTCGGGCAGCGGGCGACGCCCGAGGCGCGCCATCGCCAGGCCGGGCTCGGCGATCTCCCAGCCGGCGCCGAGCAGGCTCATGCCCGGGTAGAGGAACGACAGCTCGTCGGCGTCGGTCTGGAACAGCGACGACAACAGGCCGCGCGCGCCGTCGACCAGGCCGGTGTCGAGGATCATCATGCTCCAGAAGCCGCCCGCGCCGGTCGGCACCAGGGCGCCGACCCGCGGCTCGACCGCGCCGAACAGGTTGGTGTACATGCCGCCCATCGACTGGCCGCCCGCGACGACCTTGGCGCCGTCGAAGCGGTGGATCGTCGAGTCGCCGCCGCGACACGCCGCGAGCGTGGCGGCCGGGATCTCGAGCGCGAGCAGCGCGTCGAGCAACAGCCGCTGCTCGTACACGCCTTGCTGGAACGTGAACGGGAACGCGGTGAGGTTCTGCAGGTTGAGATACTCGTAGTCGCTCGCGCCGGTGAAGCGCTCGGGGTTGAGCGGCAGCGCGCTCGACGCGGTCGCCAGGCCGTAGCGCGCGACGACGAACGCCGGGCCCTCGCCGACCACCGGCTCGCCGCCGACGCTGAGGGTCTTGCCGAGATCGACGACGCCCGAGCTGAGCCCGCCCGAGCCGTGGAAGAACTGGTACAGCGGCCAGCCGTTCGCGGGCATCGGCCCGGCCGGGATCGTGATCGTCAGCGGCACGATCAGATCGGCCTGCCGGGTCGGCGTGCCGGCGCCGTCGAGGAGGAAGGTGCCGCTGCCGGCGGCGCTGAACGGCGCGACGCCGCGCTGGAACTGCGGGAACGACACGTCGGCGACGAGCTCGCAGTACGCGGCGCCCGCGACGGTGTGGCCGGCGCCGTCGACCGGATCGAGCCGCAGGTTGGTGATGACCGCGTCGTGGGCGCTGCGGATCGCCTCGCTGCGCGCGTACATCAGCGCGGTCTCGTCGCCGGTCGTGAACACCGTCGCGGTGAGCACGTCGTCGGCGGGCACGCCGAGCGCGACCAGCGCCGGCCACAGCGGTGCGTACGCGGTCGCGGCCGCGGCGCCGCGCGCGCCGCCGGGGATCTTGCCGTCGACGAGATCGACGATCGCCTGCGGCCGCGCGAAGCCGGGCGCGGCGGCGGTGCGCACGACGACGGCGTAGGTGGTGTTGGGTGCCAACACGAAGCCGGGCCGCGGCGCGACGCCGAGCAGCCACGCCACCGCGAAGTCGTCGGGCCGAAACGTCTTGGCGACCAGCGGCACCAGCGCGCCGCGCTCGGGCGAGTCGGGATCGACGTTGACGAGCAGGATCGGCGCGGCGGCGTCGGGCGCGATCACGTCGGCGGCGCCGCGCGGCGGCAGCTCGCGGGTGAAGCGGAAGTACGCGATCGGCATCATCGGCGCGCCGACCCGGGCGTCGGCCAGCGCCACCAGCTGCGTCACGATCGGCACCGCGTTGCGGTTGGGGAAGCCGCCGTAGGCCTGGGTGCCGTCGGCGTCGACCCGCAGGTCCGACGGGAACGGCGCGTCGAAGAACCGGTCGGCGGTCAGCTCGCCGTCGAGGTCGAACACCACGTCGGCGCGGTCGCCGCCGTCGTCACCACACGCCGCCGCCACGCCGAGGATCGAGATCACGAGGAGCCAGCGAGACCGCATCGGGCTAGCAGACGCGAGCCCCGCGCGGGTGTCAATCACCAGCCGTCGGGCGCTTGGTCGGGCGCGAGCCGCTGCCACGCGCGCCGCAGCTGATCGAGATCGGTGCCGAGGTCGTCGAGCTGCTCGATCGACATCGGCGCGTCGGCGTGGACCGCGGCGAGGAACGCGGCGAGCGACGCGACGTCGCGATCGTCGAGCCAGTCCTGGTAGGCGCGGGAGATGCGCGCGAGCACCAGGCCTTCGTCCATCATGCGCGCGCCGTTCCACTGCACCGCGCCGCGGCAGCGCTGGCACGGCCGCGCGCCCGGCCACAACAGGCCGCACACGAAGCAGTCGTCGCCCGCGAAGCCGTCGGAGATGCCTTCCATGACTATCCGTTGATCGTGCGTCGGGCCTGGCCGAGGCGCGGCGCGGCGGCGGTGGCGCGCACGATCTCGGCGACCGCATCGCCGAGCCGCGCCGGCGTGCCGATCAGGCGCGCGCCGAACTGCGCGAAGACCGCGGTGTCGCGAGCGGCGATGTGGCCGACCACGACCAGCGTGGCGTGGACCGACTCCTCGAGGCCGCGCGCGAACATCACCAGCTCGAGGGCGTTCATGCCCTGGTTGGCGACGCCGAGCGACGCGTCGATCAGGACGACGTCGGGGCGATCGCGGGTGAGCTTGCCCGCGGCCTCGCGGCCGTCGCGCGCGGCGTCGACCTGCGACCGCGGATGGGCGCGGCGCACCGCGCTCCAGATCGCGCGCACCCGATCGCCGTCGTCGTCGACCACCAGCACCCGGACGCCGCGGCGCCCGGCGGCGACACGCTCGGTGATGATCTCGAGCTGGCTGACCACGCTCGCCGCGGTCGGCGGCCGCAGCGCCGGATCTTTCACCGCCAGCTCGGCCAGCAGATCGGCCAGCTCGGCCGGGAGATCGGAGCGGGTGTCGGTCGCCGACGGCGCGCGCTGGCGGGCGTGGGCCTGCATCACCGCCTCGACCTGGTCGCCCTCGAACGGCGGCCGACCGAGCGCGAGCTCGAGCCCGAGGCAGCCGAGGCCGTACAGATCGATCGCGACCGCGGCCGCCGGATCGGCGGGGTTGGCGAGGCCGTTGAGCACCTCGGGCGCGAGGCACACCCCGGTCGGGCCGATCGCGGGGATCTGGCCGAGCGAGAAGCGGCCGAACACCAGGCGGCGCGGACCGCGCAGCGCGATCGTCTCGGTCGCGAGATCGCCGACGGTGAAGCCGGCGCCGTGGATCGCCTCGATCGCGCGCGCGATGCGCAGGAACAGGCCGACCACCTCGTCGACCGCCATGCGCGCGCCCGCCGACGCGTAGCCGCGGAGGTGATCGCGCAAGGACGTCGTCACCAGCCGCTCGCCGACGATCAGCTCGACGCCGCGGTGGTGGCCGACCGCGTGGACCGCGGCGGCGACGTCGCTCGACACCGCCGAGCAGCGCCGCGCCTCGGGCACCAGCGACGGCGCACCCGGATCGCGCCACCCCAGCTTCAACAGGATCGTGCGCTCGAGGAGCATGTCCCACGCCTCGAACAGCGCCCCGGTGTCGGTGCGCGACACCTCGCGGCGCGCGGTGTACTGCGACGCGACGACCTCGCCCGCGCCGAGCACGGGCTCCGGACTGTCGCGATAGCCAGCGGGGGCCTGGAACGTGCGGTGCGCGCCCGTGCCGCCGAGGTCGGGCCCCTTGCTGCGCGCGCTCATCATCGACTCCGAACGTCCTCCACGACCCGCCACATGTACCACGCTGCGAGCGAGCGAAACGGACGCCACCGCGCCGCCGCCTGCTGCAGGCGCGCGCCCTCGGGGAGCTTGCGCAGCTTCAAGAAGTGCTGGAGCCCGATGCGCACGCCGAGATCGCCGACCGGCCACACGTCGGGCCGACCCAGCGCGAACATCTGGAACATGTCGATCGACCACGGCCCGATGCCGCGGATCGGCAGCAGCAGGCGCGCGACGTCGTCGCCCTCGGCGGCGAGCAGCGCCTTGGCCTTGACCCGGCCGTCGGCGAAGTGCGCCGCCAGATCGATCAGCGACATCGCCTTGCCGCGCGACAGCCCGGCGCTGCGCAGTCGCTCGAGCGGCGTCGCCGCGACCGCGGCCGGGCGTGGGCGTCGGTGCGGATACAGGCCGAGGTAGCGGCCGTGGATGGTCTTGGCCGCGGCGCCCGCGAGCTGCTGGTACACGATCGTCGACGCCAGCGACGCGAACGGATCCTTGGTCGGCGCCAAGGTCGGCACGCCGTGGGCCGCGACCAGCGGCGCGAACCGCGGCTCGACCGCGACCAGGTGCGCGGTGGCCGCCGCGAGATCGTAGCTCACGCGGGCTCGCCCTCATCGCCGAGCACGACGCCGCGCGCGGTCCGGATCGCGTGGTGATGGACGTCGAACGTCGACAGCGGCCCCGGCCGGGTCGGCTTCCAGAACGCCGACCACGCCGTGCGCGCGCGCGACGACAGCGGCGCCGGCTCGAGCGGGAACGACAGCTCGACCGCCGCGTTCAGCGCCATCGCCAGCGGGTTGCGGCGCTTGTCGAGCTGGATGCCGATGACGCCGTAGGCCGCACCCAGCGCCGCGAGCTGCTTGACTCGCACGCTCTCGATGATCGCGCGCGGATCGATCCCGAGCGTGCGCAGATCCGGCGCCATCAGCCGCATCTCGGCGAGCGCCCAGAACAGGATGCGGACCTGGAACGTGCCGAGCCGCGCCAGCTGCAGCCGCGACATCCCCTGGATCAGGCTCGGCGCGTACTGCATGCCGAGGCCGACGTGGCGGGCCTCGTCGCGCTCGTAGTAGCGCATCAGCTCGGTGAGCACCGGCTCGATCGCGCGCTCGCGCACCGCCTGGAACAGCGCCAGCGCGATCGTCTCGATCATGAGCTGCATGCCCATGAGCTTCTCGGCCAGCTCGTCGGTGCCGAGCACCAGCTCGAGCAGCGCCTGCGGTGCGCGATCGAGGCGCTTGGGCGTGTAGCCGAGCGCCGCGAGGTAGTCGTGCATGACGTAGAAGTGGCGGGCCTCGTCGAAGGCCTGGCTGGTCGCCGCCAGCTTGGCCTCGAGCGGCACCAGCCGATCGGCGAGCTGCGCCGAGATCTTCCACGCCGCCAGCTCGCCCCACAAGATGATCGCGAACACCCGCTCCAGCGCGCCGCGCTCGACCGCACCGACGTGCACGCCGCCGTGCTTCGCCAACAGCTCGGCGAGCACCTCGCGGCCGTCCCACGCCAGCTCCTGGCCGCGGTGATAGATGTTGCCGCACTTGTGCAGCCGCTTCGCCTCGTCGGCCGAACGCGTCAGCTCGAACATGTCGTAGCGGAGCTGGGTCGAACCGTAGCCAGCGAACCCCATGAGCGGCCTCCAACCGTCGAGTCTGCCACGAGAGGTGCTACGCCGGCGCGTGGTACGTGCCGATGACCTCGATCGCGCCGACGATGTGGTCGTTGAGCTGGTCGAGCTGGTCGGCGGGGATCCACCAGCCGACCTTGCCGCCTCGGGTGTTCCAGCGGCTCGCGATCTCGATCGCGTACGCCTCGTTGGTGACCGGATAGAAGATCGGCTGGTCGGGCAGCCGCGGCGGCCAGCGACGGAACCCGCTCGCCTCGACCAGCGCCAGCTCGTTGGGCCCCGTTGGTCGGTAGAGGACGATCGTGTCGCTCATGAACGATGGGATAGCACTACCGCGGCGGCCGCTTGGGACGTGGCGGCGTCGCCGCGTCGAGCAGCGCCTTCGGCGCCTGGCACTGCCACGCGGAGGCGATCAGCTGCTTCAGCTCGGCCTTGGTGACCGCGGCCAGGCGCACCAGCACCGCGGGAAAGCCGTTGTAGTGCGGCTCGGTGAAGAACTTGTCCGGATCGCCCGCGAGGAGCATCGCCTTCTCGGTCTGGTTGGCGACGCGGATCGCGATCACCGCGGGCTGCGGCACCCGCGGCTGCTTCGGCGCGAGCCGCTCGAGCCAGACCCACACGAAGCCCTTGCGCTTGCCCGCATGCTCGACGCTGAACGCGAAGCGACCGTCCTCCTCGCACACGCTGGGCAGCGCCAACGCGATCCGTCGCACGTCGGCCTGACTCGCCATCCGCGCGCGAGCGTAGCGCAGGTCGTCGGCGCGGCGGTGATACGCTGCGCGCGATGCGACGTCTGCTGCTGGTCCTGCTGGGAGCGATCGGGTGTGGCAACGCGAGCCGCACCCCGCCGCCGCCGACCGTGGCCGCGACCGCACCTGCGCCGCCCGCCGCGCGCCCCGAGCCGCCGCCGATCGCACCGCCACCGCTCGCGCCGCCACCCGCGGGTCACACGCGGGTCACGATCGGCCCCCGCGATCTGCCCGGCTTCGGCCTGACCGACGCGCTCGTCATCGACGTCGCCCCGCCGTTCGCCATCCCGCCGACCATCGCCGACCCCGACACGCCCGCGGCGTCGCTCGAGCTCGCGCGGCCCGGCGGTCCCCGTCCGCTCCGCATCTTTCGCCCCGCGCTGGTCGACAGCCTCGACGCCATCGAGCGCGGCTATCGCCTCACGCCCGAGGTCGTCGTCCATCGCGCCGATCCGTGCGTGCTCGCCGAGACCCGCGGCGCGGCGCCGACCTTCGTCCTCGACTGCATCGCGTCGGCCCCCAGCGGCCCGGTCGTCTGCTCCTACGAGGACGCATCGCGCGAGCACGTCGAGGCCGCGCGCGCGATCTGCCGCTCAATCGCCATCCGCTGATCAACGATCCGGGCCGGAGCGGAGACAGCGTGATCATGAAGGACCTCCGCTTGCTCCTCCGCCTCGTCGCGCTCGTCGCGCTGGCCGCGCTCGCCGCCTGTGGCGACGACCCTGCCGACGACGGCCTGCTCGACCCCCCGCCGGCCGGCCGCGGCCTCCAGTTGACGATGACCCACCGCATCGAGGCCGGCGTCGAGGGCGAGTGGTGCCGCTTCGTCCGGATCCCGGACGCCGAGCTGTGGGTCGAGCGCGACGAGGTCCGCTTCACCGCCGGCAGCCATCACTTCTTGCTGTACGAGACCGCCTACGACGCGATCCCGACCGCGACCGACGACGGCCGACCGGTCGACACCAGCGGGGTGTTCGATTGCAGCGACGGCCCGACCAACGGCTGGTCGGTGACGAAGCTGGTCGGCGGATCGCAGAACGGCGCGGGCGACTCGATGCTGGCGTTCCCCGACGGCGTCGCGATGTCGGTCCGGGCCGGCGCGGTGCTGCTGATGAACGCGCACTACCTGAACGCGTCGGACACCGCGCTCGCGCCCGAGGTCCGCATCAACCTGTGGACGCGGCCGCGCGCCGAGGTCGTCACCGAGGGTGATCTGCTGTTCCTGTACAACCCGGTCATCAAGGTCCCCGCGCTCGGCGTCGGCCGCGCCCGCTGGCGCTGCCCGGTCCACGCCGACATCACGATCGCGAACCTGCAGTCGCACATGCATCGGCGCGGCGTCGGCTACCAGGCCTCGATCGTCGGCGGCGCGGTGCTGTACGACAACGATCGCTGGCAGAACGTCCCGGTCGAGGACTTCGCGCCAGGCGTGGCGGTGGCGGCGGGCTCGCGCCTCGACTACCACTGCGACTACCGCAACGACGAGGATCGCACCGTCTATCAGGGCGCGCGAACGTCGGACGAGATGTGCATGCTGATCGGCTCGTACTACCCGGCCGATCCGCGGACCTCGAACTGCCTCGACGCCGAGGGCGGCATCGGCGGCGAGTGGGTCGGCAACGGCACCGCGACCTGCGCCGCGACCATGGCGTGCATCGAGGCCGCGGTCGGCGGCGACCTCGCGCCGCTGATCGACTGCATGGACGCGGCGTCGCCGTCGGTCGCGCCCGAGTCGTCGGCGCTCATGGCCTGCTTCATGAACCTCGGCGATCCCGCGCAGTGCCAGGCCCAGATCGCGGCGTGCGCGGCGCGCTGAGTCAGCTACGGATCGCACTCGCAGATGTAGCCGCGCAGCACCGTGCCGCCCGAGCTGAGCAGCCGCCACTGGCTCATGTCGCGGCGGGTGAAGCTGTGGTTCAGCCCCTGCGACGGCTCGTTGGTCGCCCACAGCGCGGGCGCGACCGCGGTGGCGCTGACCTGCCAGAACCACGGCGCGCGATCATCGCAGGCCTCGCCGGTCGTGTTGCACTCGGCGCCGACGTAGTACGAGTCGCTGTTGCCCGCGGCGGTCGCGCTGATCACGGCGTCGAGGTCGGCGCCCTCGAAGGTCGCCAGGTGGGTGCGGCCGGGCAGATCGTCGTCGCAGTCGGTGATCGCGGTGGCGTGGGTCGACGGCGTGACGCGGCGGGCGTAGCGCGCCGTGCCGACCGTGGTGGTGTAGCCGACCGGGCACGGGATCGCCGCGTCGATCGCGGCGTCGGTGGGCGCGGCGTCGATCGGCGCGGCGTCGGTGGGCGCGTCGATCGGCGCGGCGTCGATCACCGAGCCATCGATCGTCGCGGCGTCGCCATCATTGCGCGCGTCGTCGTCGCCCGACACCGCGTCCGGGCTTGCGCCAGGCGGGCTGAACGTACACGCCGCGATCGAGACCACCATCAGCACGGCGCCGCTGCGCATGCCGCGAGCCTACCTCAATACCGGGCGAGCCAGGCGTTCATCTTCGCCAGCTCGGCGGCGCTGGCCGGGCCGAGCGTCGCGTAGGTGGCGGCGGCCTCGGTCGCGAGCTGGCGGGCGCGGGCGCGATCGCCCTTGGTCTCGACCAGCGCCTGGGCCAAGAGCCACTTCGCGAGGGCGAGGTTGCCCGGGTCGGTGTCGGCGTCGGCGCCCGCGACCATCTCCTCGGCGTGGATGCGGGCGCTGCTCCAGCGCTGGTGGGCGACCTCGATCTCGGCCATCGCGGTCGCGATCAGCATCGCGCGCTTGTCGTGGCGCTTGTCGTGGATGGTGCGGGCCTCGCCGAGGATCGCGAGGCCGGCGTCGAGATCGTCGGCGGCCTTGATCTGGCCGTAGTTGCCGAGCAGCACGCCGAGCTCGAGGGAGTCGTCGCCCGCGCGCTTGCGGATCGATCGGATCGCCTCCTCGAAGTGACGGATCGCGCCGGCCTGATCGTGATCGACCTGCTGGGCGATGAAGCCGAGCATGGTGTGAAGGCCGCCGAGCAAGAGCAGCGGCTCGGGCCTGGCCTCGAGCGCGATCGCCAGGGCCTCGGTGTAGAGCTGCTTGGCCTCGACGACCTTGCCCTCGGTCATCGTCACCTGCGCGAGGTTCTGCAGGCCCTCGGCCATCTTGAAGTGGCGCGGCGCGAACACCTTGCGGCGGATCGCGAGCAGGCGCTCGGCGTCGGCGCGAGCCTCGACCAGCTTGCCGCGGCGCAGCGCGAGCGTCGCGCGCACGCTCAGGTAGTCGGCGATGCGCGGATGATCGGCGCCGAGCACCTGCGACTCGTCGGCGATCAGGGTGTCGAGCATCGGCTCGATCTCGGCGACCGCGCCGAGCGGCACCAGCGTCTCGATCAGGCAGTCGCGGGCGCTGCCGATCAGCGTGAGGTGATCGAGCGTCTGCGCCGTCGCGTACGCGGCCCGGCACAACACGCTGGCCTCCTGGTAGCTGCCGAGGCGGGCGAGGGCGCGGCCGTGGGCGATGTCGGCGTCGACCTGCAGGTAGCGATCGCCGGTGCGGATCGCGGTGGCGTGGGCGAGCGGCGCGAGCAGCGCGACCAGCTCGGGCTTGCGATCGAGCCCGGCGGCGACGACCGCGCCCGCCCACGCCCGCGCGGCCTCGCGATCGAGGCGGTGCGTGGTCGCGAGCTCGGCGGCGCGGACCAGGTCGTCGCGGCCCGACTCGAAGCTGGCGATCTTGCGCTCGCCGAGCGCGAGGTGGGCGCGGGCCTGCAGCGGCACCCAGCCGAGCTCGTCGGCGCGGCGGGCGATCGCATCGAGCTCGTCGCGGGCTTTCGGATCGCCGCCGTGGCCACGCGCGATCGCGAGCGCCAGCTCGGTGTCGAGCGCGGCGATCGCCGCGCCTTGCGCCGCGGGGGGTGCGGCCGGCGCGGCGAGCAGCGCGTCGGGATCGGTGCAGTCGCCGAGATCGGCCAGGCCGTCGGCCATCGCCTGCGCGTGATCGACGAACTCGGGGCGATCCTCGGTCGCGAGCAGCTGGGTCAAGCCGCGCAGCCCGTCGAGCCGGGCGTCGAGGCACGACCGCCGCCGCACCACCAGATCGAGCGACGCGCCACGGGCCGCGCGCTCGGCGGCGCAGACGTCGATGGCGAGCAGGCGCCACCGCGCCGCGTAGCGATCGATCGCGGTGGTCGCCTGCGTCGCGGCGACCTCGGCGTAGCTGCGGCCGGTCGCGACGAAGCGATCGTGGAGGCGCGCGCTCGCGGCCGGCGACCACGCCGAGCCGATCCGCTGGTCGGCGTCGAGGCGACACGACGCGGCGCGCGCGTCGCCGCGGCCGATCACCAGCCACATGCCGGCGCCGCCGACCGCCGCGGCGGCGAGACCCGCGGCGACGAACGGCCAGATCCGCCGCACCGGCTCGGGCTCGAGCTCGACCAAGAGCGCGTCCATGGTCGGCCACCGCGCGCTCGGATCGCGCGACAACCCGCGGGTCAGCGCGTCGATCACGCGGCGCGCGACCCGGGTGCTCCGCGGTGGCGGGATCAGCGCGCCGTCGAAGATCTTGTAGCCGATCTCGAACGGCGACATCGAGCCGCGATCGCCGTCGACGAACGGGTGCTGGCCGAACAGCGCGTCCCACACCGACACGCAGAACGAGAACTGATCGCTGGCCTCGGTCGCCGGTTGCAGGTTGTGCTGCTCGGGCGACATGAACGCGGGCGTGCCCATGATGTCGCCGATGCCGGTCAGCCCGCGCGGATCGTAGGCGACGGTGCGGACCAGGCCGAAGTCGGTGACCGCGACGTGGCCCTTGTGATCGATCAGGACGTTGCTCGGCTTGAAGTCGCGGTGCACCAGGCCCGCGGCGTGGGCCGCCGCCAGCCCGCGCCCGGCCTGCACGAACCAGCCGAGGATCTGCGCCGCGGTCGGCTTGCGCTTCAGGAACGCGGTCGCGAGGTCGGTGCCGTCGACCAGCTGCATCGCGATGAAGACCTGACCGTCGAGCTCACCGGCGTCGTAGACGGTGACGACATGAGGATCCGACACGCGCGCCAGCGCCTGGGCCTCGCGCACCAGCCGCTCGGGCGCGT
>JAYTAJ010000156.1:0-4798 GCA_043737575.1 Myxococcales bacterium
GCGACGATCACGCGGTGCTCGCCGAGGGTGTCGCCGACTCGGCCGATGCCGCCCAGCTCGCCGCCGAGTCCGCACTCCGCACCATCGCCCGCGGGATCAGCGCCGCCATCGCCGCGGTCCCGGGTGAGGTGGTCCCGCCGCCGTTCGCCCGCGTCGATCGCGACGAACACGGCAACTACGTCCTGACGACGCAGTGCGACTGGCCTGATCGATCCGAGATCGGGACGGTCCGCATCGACACGCCCGCGTTGATGCGCGACCTCGGACTGTTCCTCGTTGCGTTTGCGCAGGCGGAAGGGCGGGGCGAGTGACGGCCGAGGAGCGCGACCGGATCCGCGCGCACGCCGCCCGTGGAGTGCGCCTGTGCACCGGGTCTGAATGCGGCGTCGAATGCCGCACGTCGCACGCGGTGATCGCCTACGTCCCGCCCGGCGACGTGACGCCACCCGCGGGCTACGCGATCCGCCGGTACGCCTCGGGTCTCATCGCCATCGATGACGGCCTGGTGATGGAAATGACGATCGGCGTGCGGCAGGCGGACGCCGAGCGCCTCGCGTGGGCGCTGCTCGCTGCCGTCCACGCCGCTCGCACCGCAACCACCACCACGCCCGCGACCAGCGCGGCCGAAGGATCCAACCCGTGACCACCAAGCCCATCACCGACTTCATCTCGCGCACCGCCGCGTGGAACCCGATGCCTGGCAGCACGCGCGGCGAGTTGCTCAGGTTCGCGCGAATCGTCGACGCGGATCGAACCGCGGTCGCAGCTCGACTGGATCGCATCGAGGCCCGCCTCGACGACCTCGACCGCGGCGGCTCGGTCGACCACGACTCAGCCGCGACCGCGTCGGCGATGCAGGCGGAGATCGAGAGGCTCAAGACCGACCACGAGCGGATGCAGCTCGAGAACGACCGGCTCGCGAAGGCGCTCGACTACGCGATCTCCGACTACGGCCGCGCATCTCGACGTGCCGACGCGTACATGTCCGACCTGCTCGGGATCGCCAGGCACGCCGGCACGCCGCAGAAGGTCGAGAGCGTCATCGCGGCGATCGACACCCTCCGCGCCCAGCTCGCCACGCACGACGCCTCGATCTCCGACTACCGCGCCAAGCTGCTCGCGATCGGCCACGTGACCGACTGCTACGGCCCGCCCGACCCGGAGACGCGGGACCCGCGATCGTGGCTCCAGTACGCGGACCGGATCGCGTCGGACCGGATCGCGTCGGCGGTGAAGCAGGTCAAGTACCAAGTCGCTACGCTCGCGGCCGAGCGGGACGCCGCCGATCGCCACAGGGAGATCGTGGAGGTCAGTCGAGCGGAAGCGGCGGCCGAGGTCGAGCGTCTCGCCGCCGCCCAGCCCGTGCCGGCGGTGGTGACGGTGCGCGACCTGATCGGCCCGTTCATCGGCCGCGTGATCGAGACGCCGATCATGGGCTGCCCCGGCAACTACGCGCAGATGCGCGTTGTGCTGGAAGGTCGCCACTACTGCGCGTTCATGGGCCGCCGCGATCCGGTCACCAACGAAGCGATCGGCAAGCTGAAGTGGCGCGGATGGGGCGACGGCTGCGACCCCGTGCCGGTGGGCGATTGGGGCGACGACGAGGATCTCGACGCGCCCGCCCGCCTCGTCCCGCTCGCCACCGCCGACGCCTCCCCGCTCGACCGTGGCCCGATCACCCCGCCCACCTTGCGCCGCCCCGAGATCGGGGACCGGGTGTGGGCGAGGATCGAGGGCAGGCTGGCCAACGTGGAGCCGTCGGGCCGGCACGTCGTCGAGATCGCCGCGACCCGCGACGCCAAGCAGTTCGTGTGGGTCGACGCCGCCGAGGTCGAGCCGATCGGCGAGACGGGCGGTGCGAAGTGATGGCGACCGAGCAGCAGATCCGCGAGTGCGCGCGCCGGGCGGCCGACCGCATCCGCGAGGCGGGGTGGGAGCAGGGCGCCGCGGTCGGCGAGGACTACGGGCCGCACTGCGCGGTGACATCAACGCGTGCATCCGTCGAGCGAGACGAGGCCCTCGACGACTACGAGGACGAGGATCTCCCCGAGGGAACCGACAGCCTCGTCGATGCGAGGGTCGCCTTCATTCTTGGACTCGCGCCCGTCAACGACGCCGATCTGCCGGGGACGCCAACGGAGCGCGCGATCGTCGCATGGAACGACGCGGCCGGTCGCACCGCCGCCGAAGTGATCGCCGTGCTCGAACGCGTCGCGGCCGGTGAGGGTGCGTCGTGACCGCCCCCGCCGATCTGCGGGCGGCGCTCGTCGAGGCGCTGGACCTGATCGACAGCGGCTACGCGTACTGCTCCGACTGCGACCGCGGCGGCAAGCTGCCTGAACTGCGCGCCCTCGCCGAGACGCCTCCGTCGGTCCGCGAGCTGACGGCGTCCGCTGGCTTCCGCGCCGGGGCGCACCTGATCCGCTTCGACGTCGACGGCCTGCGCCGCGAGTTGCGGGTCCAGCGCCTGCCTCGCGCACGGGGGCAGCGCGGCCCCGACGCGTACGCCGTGGAGTCGCGCACGGTCCGCTACGGTGTCGGCGGCGAGTGGCGCTGGTGGCTGCCGACGCTCGATGCGCTCGACGCCCCGGGCCAGCTCGTGGAGGTGTCCGATGTCCGCTGATCGCTGCGAGCGGTGCGATCGAGGGCGCCCCGGGCCGGGAAGGCAGGGAGAGGTGAGCGAGTCCTACGCGGCATTCGTGGAGCGCGTCGCCGCCATCGTCGCGCCCCACGAGCTGATCGGCCAGCTCCCCGACGAGCTTGTCGAGGCGATCCAGCGCCGCGTCCTCGTGCTCGATCACGTCCGGCTCGATCGCGCGGCGGGCGTGCCGTGGTGCTGCCGGTGCCCGTGGTGCAGGGTGGCGATCGCGGAGATCGTTCGGCGCGCGGTGGAGCGCGGCGAGCTCGAAGCGGGGTCGGCGTCGTGAGCGACCGTGCCCGCGCGAGGATCGCCCGCGTCGAGTCGAAGCGCCCGCGCCCGCGGATCAATATCGTCCTTGCCGCGTCCGGCCAGGACCGCACCACCGATCTCGACGCGTGGATTGATCGGGTACTCGACAGCGCGCCACCGCGCGAGCAAGGATGACGCCCCGATGACGACGCCGACGATGAGAGCAGCGGTCTGCGCACGCGTGAGCAGCGACAGGCAGCGCGAGGACCAGACGATCGAGTCGCAGTTGCGCGACCTGCCCGCGTACTGCGCGCGCATGGGCTGGCCCGTCGTCGGCACGTACACCGACGACGGCGAGAGCGCGAAGTCCGGCAACCTCTCGGCGCGAACGAACTTCGCGCGCCTGCTCGTCGACGTCGCTGCGGGCCGGTACGACGTCGTTGTGGTCGCGGCAATCGATCGACTCACGCGCGCCGAGGATCTGACCGAGCGGGGCGCGATCCTCGGCGCCTTCCAGCGTGGCGGCTGCAAGATCGCCACTCCGAGCGGTCAGATGCTCGACCTCGCCACGGCGTCGGGCGACCTGATGGCGACGATGCAAGCCTTCGCCGCCGCCGACTGGCTGCGGATCCACCGCGAGCGGGTCAGGGCCGGCAAGCTCACCGCGATCGCCCGCGGTCGCAAGCCGAGCGGACCGACGCCCTACGGCTACAGCTACGACCGCGCCACCTCGGCGTGGTCGATCGATCCCGTGACCGGCCCGGTCGTTCGCGAGATCGTCGAGCGCGTGATCGGCGGCTCGAGCTGCTACGCGATCGCGGTCGACCTCGACGCCCGCGGCCTGCGATCGACCCGCGGCGGACGGTGGTCGCCCGAGCGCGTGTGGCAGATCGCGCGCGCCGAGACCTACCTCGGCCAGTGGGTCGCGCACCGTGCGCGCAATCTCTCGATCGCGGTGCCGCCGATCGTGACCGCCGACGAGCACGCCGCCGCTCGCGCCGTGATGTCGCGCCACCGCAAGAACGGATGGAACCGCGCGCAGCACGTCTACCTCCTGCGCGGCCTCGCGACGTGCGGACGGTGCGGCGCGGCGATCGGCATTGCGTCGGCAACCCGTGAGCGCACCTGCACCGCGCCGAGCCGCTACGTGTGCTGCCTGCGCCGCCGCGCCACCCTACGCGTGACCGCCGCCGATCGCTGCCTGCTGCCGTACCACGCCACCGCCGACGTTGACGCCGCGATGTGGGCCGAGCTGGTGCGCATCGTCGCCACGCCCGAGGCCGCCGAGCGTCGAGCCCGCCGCCGTCGCGACCGCCCGGCCGCGGATCCCCGCGTCGAGCTCGAACGCGCCAAGGCCGAGATCGCCCGCCTGGCCCGGGCCGAGGCGACCGCGCTCGACCGCCACGCCCGCGGCACGATCACGGATGCCGGCCTCGACGCGCAGATCGATCGCATCGCGCCCCTGCGCGCCGCCGCGGTCGCCGCGCAGGCCGCCGCCGATCGGGCCGTCCAGGGGCAGCGGGTCAGCCTCGCCGCGACGGCGGGCCTCGAGGACACGCTGGCCCGGCTCCGCGCCGCCTGCGAGACGGCGACCCCGGCCCAGCGCCGCGAGCTGGTGCAGATGCTTGTCCCCGAGGCGATCCTCGGCGACACGTCGCTGTGGTTCGACGCGCACCTGCCCGCCGCCATGCTCGGGCTGACCGCGACGACCGGCCTCGTTTTGCACCCTGGTTACAACTCGGCGGCGCCAAGCCTCCGGATCGGCGAGGGCAGGGTGGCGTTGCCCCGCCGCCGCGCTAGGCGGGCCGCTTGACCCCCGCCCGCACCGTGAGGGGATGGGCGTGACCTGGTTCGTCGTTCACTTCCTGGCCGGCTCACCGCTGGGGCAGCCGTCGATGGCGTCCGGCC
>JAYTAJ010000157.1:0-11090 GCA_043737575.1 Myxococcales bacterium
GAGACGCGTGGGGAACATGACGGGCTCCTGGTTGAGCCCGTCGCTCTTGCAGCGTCGATGCCAGCGCGGCGCGGCGCGTCGGCGCGGCTCGCGCGGCCGCGGCGTGTCGAGACTCTGACAACACGTCCGGGTTCCGGACAGCGTGCGGTCAGCCGATGCCGTACTCCTTCAGCTTCTTGTAGAGCGTCGAGCGATCGATCTCGAGGATCGCGGCGGCCTGGGCCTTGTTGCCGCCGGTCGCGGCGAGGGCGGCGACGATGCCCTCGCGCTCCAGCTCGCGCAGCGACCGCGCGCCCGCGGGGGCCGGCGGGGCAGGCGGGTCGATCGTGATCGGCGGCACCATCAGCGCGGGCGTGCTGTGCATCGGCGGCATCGGGATCGCGGCCGCGCTGTGGGCGGGCGTCGACGCGATCGCCATCGAGCCGAGCGGCGGGGTCGGCGCGCTGCGGCGCAGGGTCGACGCCGAGCTGGACGATCGCCCGAGCAGCTGCGGCGGCAGATCGGCCTCCTCGATCCACTCGCTGCGGCCGAGCACGACCGCGCGCTCGATCGCGTTGCGCAGCTCGCGGACGTTGCCCGGCCACGGGTGCGCGACCAGGGCCGCCATCGCCTCGGGGCGGAAGCCGCGGACCCGGCGGCCGATCTGCTGGCGCATCCGCGTGAGGAAGTGCTCGGCGAGCAGCGGCACGTCGTCGGCGCGCTCGCGCAGCGGCGGCACCACCGCGTGGATGACCGACAGCCGGTAGTAGAGGTCCTCGCGGAACAGGCCGCGTCGCGCCAGGTCGGGCAGATCGCGATTCGACGCCGCGATCAGGCGGACGTCGACCGCGACCGAGCGGGTGCCGCCGACCCGCTCGAAGCGACGCTCCTCGAGGACGCGCAGCAGCTTGGTCTGCAGCGCCAGCGGCATCTCGCCGATCTCGTCGAGGAACAGCGTGCCCTTGTCGGCGGCCTCGAAGCGGCCGATCTTCTTGTCGGTCGCGCCGGTGAACGCGCCCTTCTCGTGGCCGAACAGCTCGCTCTCGATCAGGGTCTCGGTGAGCGCGGCGCAGTTGACGGCGACGCACGGCGCGGCGGCGCGGCGACTGCCGCGGTGGATCGCGCGCGCGACCATCTCCTTGCCCGCGCCCGACTCGCCGCCGAGCAGCACGGTGGCGTCGGTCGGCGCGACCCGGCCGACCAGATCGAGCAGCGCCCGCGCCGCGGCGGAGCGGCCGATCAGCTCGCTGTCGCCGAGGCGCTCCTCGAGGGCGGCCTGGCCGCGGGTCAGGAGGCCCTGGGTGTCGGCGGCGGCGAGGGCGGCGGCGACCAGCTGCGCCAGGCAGCCCGCCGCCATCAGCTCGAGCTCGGAGAACCCGCCGGCGCGGCGGTCGGCGACCAGCACCGCGGCGCCCTCGCCCGCGCCGACCGGCACCGCGATCGCGGGGCGGCCGCCGATGTCGATCGCGAGGGCGCGGCTCTTGCCGAGGACGCTGTCGAGGACGCCGTCGGGCAAGGCCAGGGTCGCGGCGCCGCTGTCGCCGATCGCGGCGCGGGCGACCGAGGTCGGGGCGCCGCCGCGGTCGCGCGCGATCACGAAGGCGCGCTCGGCGCTGATCAAGGTCAGGCACGCCTCGGCCGCCGCCTGGGCGACCTCGTCGCGGCCGCGGCCGATCGCGGCGTGGAGCCGATCGCCGAGCCCGGCCAGCGCCGCGAGGTGGCGGCGCGCGCCCGCGTCGACCGAGCTGGTGGTGAGCGCCATCAGCTCCCGGGTGCCGACCTCGATCGTCACCTTGGCGGGCGCCGAGGTGCGGGTCAGCGCGGTGGCGCCCTGAGGCAGGTACGCCAGGCGGGTCTGGCCGACCGTGATCTCGTCACCGGCCTCGAGGACGTGGAGCGCGACCGGCTGGCCGTTCACCAGCGTCTTGTTGCGGCTGCCGGCGTCGACGACGCACATCCGGCCGTCGCGCGGCTCGAGGGAGCAGTGCAGCCGCGACACCGACGGGTCCGACAGCTGCGCGGCGTTGTCCTCGCCGCGGCCGATGCCGCCACCGCGGGCAGGGATGTCGAACTCGCGCCCGAGATCGGGGCCATCGATGACGATCAGGCGGGCCAGAGCCACGCCGCATCGTACCGCGGCTCGCCGGTTGAACGGGATCGGCGGTGCCGACAACAGACCGCCTGAGGTAGAACACGACCATGCGCTTGCTTTCGATCGTGGTGCTGGGACTCGCGGTGGCGGCGTGCGTGTTGACGGGATGCGTGTTGACGGGATGCAAGGGGAAGAAGCCGACGACCGCGGGCCCGAACGGCAGCGGCAGTGGCTCGAATCCGCCGTCGATCACCGCCGAGACGACGCTGGGCTGGGGCCGCCAGCCCGCGACCGGCGGCAAGACCAACCTGTTCCTCGAGGTCACCGACCACACCGGCAAGACCGACTCGTATCCGCTCGGCGACTCGACGGTGCCGTGCCAGACCGCGACGGGCAACGGCACCGACATCATCACGACCCAGCGGTGCCTGGCCGACGGCGTCGGCGCCGAGTACCGCGCGGTCTACCGCGGCGCGGTGGTGTTCGTGCTGCGCCGCCCGGTCGACCCCAGCGACGATCCGGCGGACATCGAGCTGTCGTTCCGCGAGGTCCAACGCATCGATGTCCCCGCGGGCGCGAAGGTGCGGGCCGCCGAGTAAGATCGACGCTCGAGCCCGCGCGTTTGCGCGTGGTCGCGCGAACCTCCGCAGGAGCCCCCGTGTCTTCGATCACTCGCTGGAAGATCGCCTGCGCCGCCCTCGCGGTGACCGCCGCACTCACCACCGTCGCCTGGCACCGCAGCGGCTCCAGCCCGCCGCGCTACGCGACGACGACCGCCCAGGCCGCGGGCGATCCGACGCCGCGCCGACCGATCCGGATCTCGGCGAGCACCCTCGGGCTGTCGGAGGATCGGCTGATCGGCCAGATCCGCGCGGCGCGGTCGGGGCGCCAGGTCGCGCTCTACGCCGAGCAGCTCGGCGTCGTCGGCACCGACACCTCGGTGGTGGCGCTGGCGCCGATGGTCGACGACCGCCGCGCTGGCGTGCCCGAGGCGATCCTCGGCGTGTTCGGCAAGATCGGCACCGAGCGCGCGGTCGCGCTCTTGACCAAGCTCCTCGCCGACGATCGGCCGCGGGTCCGGTTCGGCGCGGTCTACGGCCTCGGCTCGACCGGCACCTCCGAGGCCCGCGCCGCGCTGCTCGCGCTCGCCGCCGATCCGGTCGATCCGGCGCAGTCGGCCGCGATCTACGCGCTCGGCCAGATGGGCGGCGACGATGCGGCGGCCGGGCTCGCCGAGCTGGCGGCGGCGGGCGACTACCGCACCGCGAGCGCGGCGATCGACGCGCTGGCGCAGATCCCCACCGCGGCCGCCGAGGCCGCGCTGATCGCGCTGGTCGACGTCGCCGATCCGCGGGTCCGCGCGCTGGCGCTGGCGAACCTGCCGCCGACGCAAGATCCGGAGCTGCTGGCCCGGCTCGAGGCGCTGATCACGACCGGCGACGTCGCGAGCCAGGCCGCTGCGGTGGCGGCGCTGGCGCGATCGCGCGGCCCGGGCGCGGTGGCGATCCTCGCGACCGCGGCCCGCGAGGGCGCGCAGCAGGTGCAGTGGGCGGCGATCACCGCGCTCGGCGAGGTCGGCGGCGACCAGAGCGTCGCGATCCTCGCGGACCTGCTCGCGAGCGGCGACGACAGCGTGTCGAGCGCGGCGGCGCAGGCGCTGCTCGCGGTCGGCGGTCAGGACGCGCGCACCGCGCTGATCAGCGCGGCGCTGGCGACCGAGGGCGACCCGAGCTCGATGCTCCACGCCCTCGGCCAGCTCCACGGCGACGACATCGACGACGTCCGCCGCGAGCTGGCGCGCACTGGCTCGGCGCGGGTCCGCGCCGCGGTGCTGCCGCAGCTGGTGCGCAGCGGCGATCCCGACGCGATCGTGCTGGCGGTCGAGCTCGCCGCGCGCGGGCCGCGCAACGAGCGCTACGGCGCGATGCGGGCGCTGGTCGACGCCGGCTCGACCGAGGCGGCGGCGGCGCTGGTCGAGCTGGCGCGCACGACCCACGGCCAGAACCGCGCCCAGGCGATCGACATGGCGCTGCAGGTGCGGCCGGGCGATCCGGCGCTGACGCAGCTGTTGATCGAGTCGATGACCCACGGTCGGCGCGACGAGGCGAGCACGGCGGTGTGGACCCTCGGGCGGCTCGGCACCGAGCCGGCGCGCAAGGCGCTGATCGCCGCGGCGCTGGGCAAGGACGCGACGCTGGCACAGGCGGCGATCGGCGCGCTCGCGCAGAACGGCGCGACCGCCGAGGTCCGAGCCACCCTCGCCGCGGTCGCGCGCGACGGCTCGCCGCAGGTGCGGGGCCAGGCGCTGCAGCAGCTCTTGCAAGCCGGCGCGCCCGAGGCGGTCGCCCTCGCCGAGGCGGCGCTCGCGGGCAAGGACGCCGACGTCGCGCGCAGCGTGATCTGGGGCCTGACCAACAGCGGCTCGCCCGACGGCCAGCGCCTGCTCGCGCGCGCGGCGTCGTCGGGCGAGGCCCAGATCCGCGCCGCCGCCGCGCAGGCGATGGCGAACGTCGGCGACACCGCGTCGACCGACGCGCTGGTCGGACTGGCCCGCGACGCCGACGCCCAGGTCCGCAGCGCGGCGCTGTCGGCGCTCGGTCAGGTCGGCTCGGCGAAGGCGGTCGACACCATCCTCGCGGCGACCACGACCGGCGAGCCCCATGAGCGATCGTCGGCGATGTACGCGCTGGCGCAGCTCGACGATCCGCGCGCGACCGACGCGATGGTGCGGATGATGAGCGATCCCGACGAGCAGGTCGCGCAGACCGCGATCGGCGCGTCGTACAACGGCGGCGCGGTGATCGATCGCGCGCTGATCGGCCTGGTCGGCAACGCCAACCTCGACGCGTCGCGCCGGACCCAGGCGGCGCAGCAGCTGCGCAGCCGCGGCGTCGATCTCGACGACGCGACCCGGGCCGCGATCGACGCGCTGCTCGGCGCCGAGGGCGAGGGTGGCGGCGGCGGCCGCTTCCACGGCTACGGCGACTGGTGATCGGCGAGTCGCGCGATCGCGGCGCGCGCCGCGGCGTGGCGCGGTGACGCGGGGAAGCGGGCGACGAAGGCGCGGTAGCGATCGCGGGCGAGGGCGGGATCGCCGAGGCGCTCGGCGGCGACCGCGGCCCAGTAGCCGGCGTCCTCGGCGATCACCGGATCGGTGGCGCGATCGAAGGCGGCGATCGCGGCGGCGTGGTGGCCACCGCGCAGCGCGCGCCAGCCGGCGCGGAACTCGGCGAGCGCGGCCTCGGCCGGATCGAGCCGCGTTCGCGGCGCGTCGTCGTCGAGCACCGCGTCGTCGTCCTCGCCGGGCCGGGGCGCCGCGGCGGCGATCGCGTCGGGGTTGCGCCAGGTGACGCCGGCCTCGATCGTGATCCGCCGCGCGCCGATCGCGACCTCGGCGGAGCCGGCGAACACGGTGACCGTGGCGATCGCGCCGCCGCGGGTCGCGATCTCGACCTCGGCGTCGTCGATCGCGATCGCGGTGCGGCCGACGCGGACGTCGACCGGGCGGGTCCGCGCGTCGGCGGCGAGCTTGATCGTCCCTGCGGTCAGCGTGACGACATCGCGATCGGCGCCCGCGCTGCGGCGATACCGCGCGCCGCGCGCGGCGACCAGCGCCGCCGACTCGCGCACCGTCGCCACCGTCGCCACCGTCGCCGTATCCGTATCTGCAACCGAAGCCGTATCCGTATCCGTATCCGTATCCGTAGCCGTAGCCGTAGCCGCAACCGTGACCGTATCCGTATCCGTGACCGTATCGGTATCCGTGACCGTGACCGTGACCGTATCGGTATCCGTGACCGTGACCGTGACCGTATCCGTATCCGTCATCACCGCCCCGATCGCTCCGCTCCTCGTCTCCCGCGTCCCGATCGCCATCATCGCTACCGCCGCCGCCGCCAGCATCCCCGCCACCGCGCCTCCCACGATCCGCCCCACGCGCTGCCGCCGCGGCGGCGCCACCCGCTCGGCGCGCGCCAACAGCTCCGCCGCGATCGCCGCCTGCCGCGTCGGCGTCAGCCGCACGGGCGCCAGCCCATCGAGCAACGCCCGCGTCGCGCGCTGCTCGTCGAGCAACGTCTTGCACCGCGAGCAGTCCTCGGCGTGGCGCGCGATCGCTCCGCCATCATCCGCCTCCGCCACCGCCGCGGCGGCCAGCCGATCGGGCGACGGGCAGATCACGGCTCACCGCCCGCGAGCGCCGCGCGCAGCGCCCGCCGCGCGTGGAAGACCCGCCGCCACAGCGTCCCCTCCGGAATCCCCAGCGCTGCGGCGGCGTCGATGCCGCGCTCGCCCTCGAGATCGATCAGCACCAGCGGCGCGCGCAGCTCGTGCGGTAGCGCCGCGATCGCCTGGGGCAGCCGGACCCGCAGGTACGGATCGCCGCCGCTGGCGCTGTGGGGCAGCATCTCGACCGCGGCGGTGAGCGCTCGCTTGCGCCGGATCTCGCGGCGCGCGTAGCTCGCGGTCTGGTGCGCGGCGATGCCGTAGAGCCACGATCGCGCGCTGTCGCCGCGGAATCGCGCGGCGGCGCCGAAGGCGGCGAGGAAGGTCGCCTGCACCAGATCGTCGACCGCGTCGCCGTCGCTGCCGCGCATGCGGGTCACGAACCGATGCACCGCGCCGACGTGGCGCTCGAACAACAGCGCGCGCGCCGCGCGATCGCCGGTCGCGCACGCCGCCACCAGCCCCGCGTCGCCGACCTCGTCGACGGCGGCGCCCGGACGCAGCGCGATCAGCTCACCCTTGCGCATCGATCACAGCGACACATGAGCGGCGACGAAGCCGCCGACATCGCCCTCATAGACCGCGGGCATCGCGTCGGCGGGCTGGACATAGCGCACCAGCGGCCCGGCCGACAGCGCCCACCGCGGCGTCACCTGCCGCGTCACCAGGACGCTGGCCTCGAGGATCGGATTGAGGGTCTGCTGCAAGAAGCCGTACCCCGGGACCCGGAGATCGACGTAGCCGAGGCCGCCCGCGATCAGGCCGCGCAGCCGCCACCGTCCCGGCCGCGACGCCCACGCGCCGTAGACCGTGCCCGAGGTCGCGGTCACCTCGACGAAGCCGTCGGCGCGATAAACGTGGCCCGCGATGCCGACCGACCAGTGGCCCTCGCGCAGCACGTCGACCTCGAGGCGCGCGTAGGTGCCGCCCTGCTCGAGCGTGTAGCCCGCGCCGAGCAAGAGCTCGCGGCCCCAGCGCCGCCGCGTCGACGTTCGCGGCCGCGGCTCCTCGAGGTCGCCGTCGGCGACCGTCACCGCCACCCGCTCGTCGGGCAGGTCGGGCTCGATCGTCGTCGTCACGATCAGCCGCGGCAGCGCGGCCTCGGCGGCGGCCCAGCTCGCGACCAGGGCGCCCGCGCTCTCGGCGTCGGGCACCACCCGATCGAAGGTGCGATGGGCGCCGTCGTTGGCGACGACGTAGAGGCCGTCGGCGGTCTCGACGATGCGGACCTCGAGCGTGCCCGTGCAGCGCGGCTCGCCGCGGACCCAGCGCTCGATCACCTCGCGCACGCCGTCGGGAGCGCGGACGATCGAGACCTGGCACGGCGTCGCCGCGGCCGCCGCGGTCGCCGACCCGCCCAGCGCGATCGCCGCGATCGCCCGGCGGATCACAGCGACCCTCGCAGCGCGAATTCGAGATCGACCGCGGTGCCGACGCCGCCGAAGCTCGGGCGCGGCCCGAACGGCGCCAGCGTGGTCAGCATCGGCCCCACCGCGATCGCCCAGCGCGGCGACACCTGCCGACTGACCAGCGCGCGCAGCTGCATCGGCATCGTCGGCCCGCCGTCGCCGAAGTCGACGTACTCGCTCCAGCCCCAGGTGTGGTTGAGGCCGAGCCCGAGCTGGGCGCGGAACCGCCACGTCGAGGGCGCGGTCGTCCACGCGCCGTACGCCAGCCCCGACACCGAGAGCCGCGACATCTCGGCGCTCGAGTCGCCCGCGAGGTGGACCGCGACGCCCGCCGACCATCGCCCGCGCTGCACCAGGTCGAGCTCGCCGTCGAGGTTCATCCAGCCGTCCCACGATCCGTTGATGCCCTCGAACAGGCGGCCCACCTGCGCATGGGTGCCGATCGCGAAGGCGCGACCGGCTCGCGGGCCCACCGCTGCGGGCGTCGCCGCGTCCTCCGCCTCGATCGGCCGCAGCACCCGCACCTCGGGCGCCACCGCGAGCGCGACCCGTCCCGGGGCGGGCGCGGGCGTCGCCGCCACCGCCCAGCTCGCCACCAGCGCCCCCGCGCTCTCGGCGTCGGGCACCACCCGATCGAACGTGCGCTGCTCGGCGTCGATCGCGACCACGTACAGCCCGCGGTCGGTCGCGACCACCCGGACCTCGAGGGGCCCGCCGCAGTCGGGCTCGGCCGCGACCCACCGCTCGATGACGCCGCGCACCGCGTCGGGCGCGCGCACGATCGACACCTCGCACCGCGACGCTTGCGCCTCGGCCACCGCCACCGACGCACACACCAGGACCGACGACAGGATCAGACACGTTCCGCGCATTCGGGCTCCCCCAGGAAGGTTCGCACTCCTGGTCGCCACAGCCCCCGGATTTCATCGCCCGGCGCGCAGAAAGATCACGGCGCCGCGACCGCGCGCTCCAGCAGCAGCTGGACCTGGGCGTCGTAGGCGCGGGTCGAGCCCTTCAAGCGGCCGAGGTAGCTCGCGCCGAGCTTCATGATCGCGTCGCGCTGCAGCCGATCGACCAGGAACGCCACCGTCGGGTTGCCGGCCTTCACCCGCTGCAGCTCGGCGTTGGCGCCCGGGCCGAGCTCGCGGATCATCACCGCGCCGACCTCGTCGACCAGCTTGCCCCACGCCGCGGTCACCGCGAGCAAGGTCGCCTGCTTCAGCAGCTTCTTCACGATCGTGCCGCCTGGGGTGTTCTCGGTGACCTCGAGCACCGCGCGCACCGCGCTGAAGACGTAGGCGCCGACCTCGGGGATGAGGCCCGAGCTGCCGACCGCGACGTCGTAGCCGAAGTAGATGCCGAGGGAGAACGCCGCGTACGACGCGTCCCACAGCACGCCTCCGCCCGGGACCGGGCCGATCATCCCGTCGAACTTGATGTACTTGCCGCCGAGCTGCTTGATGATCTCGAGGCCGATCTCCATCTCGACGACCGCGGTCACGCCCGGATCGGCGGTGAAGGCGTCGCGCAGCTCCTGGGCCCGGGTCGCGATCGTCGCGGCGACGCGCGGCGTCGCGGCGAGGGCGCGCTCGAGCGCCACCATCCGCGTGGTGATCGCCTCCATGCGCGGCAGCACCAGGCCCGCGATGTACGCGCGCGTCGCGATCGCCTCGGGATCGAGCTCGAGCAGCGTCAGCAGCGACGGCCCCGCGCCGCCGCTGGCCGCGGGGGTCGTGGGCGTCGTCGCGCTGTCGGTCGCGCCCGCCGAGCCCTCGAGGGCCCGCGACGTCGAGCTCGAGCCGGCGCTGACGGTGGCGCGGCCGCGCGGCGGCGCCAGCGCCTGGGTCAGCATCGCGTCGAGGCCCTTCCAGGCGGCGCGCTCGATCTGCGGACGGATCTTGGTCTCGTACAGCGCGGTCACGCGGGCCTGGACCTGGGCCGCGAGGTCGGTGCTGGTCTGCTGCATCGCCGCGGCGCGGGCGTCGAAGTGCTCGGCGACGCAGCGCAGCGCGGGCGTGCTCGCCAGCATCGTCTTCATCCGATCGTGGGCCTTGCTCGCCGCCTTGGTGACCGTCGCGGGCGGCTTCAGCGAGCCGATCTCGCGCAGGTCCTCGGCGATCAGCGCGTCGAGGTTGCGCTCGAGCTGGTCCCAGGTCCGCTGGAAGATCACGCGCGACGACGCCGCGGGATCGCGCGCGAGGCGGGTCACGTCGTCGCGCAGCTGCGCGGTCGCGCCGCCGCGATCGAGGCACGCGAACAGCGGCGCCAGGTTCAGCTCGCGCACCGCGGCGAGCGTGGTCAGCTCGGCGACGCCCTGCGGCACCTGGAGCTGCAGCGCGTCGAGCTTCTTGGTCAGATCGTCGCGCGTCTTCTTCAGCTGCTCGTCGGCCTTCTTGCGCTCGTCGTCGAGGCGCCGCGACGCCTCCGCCTGCAGCTCGTCGACGCGGCCGTTGAGCTTGCCCTCGATGCAGCGCTTGAGATCGTCGGGCGACTGCGCGACGTCGCAGCCCCAGACCTTGGGGCCTGCGCTCGCGTCCGTCGACCGCGCCACCATCGCTGCCACCACCACCATCGCAAACCAGCATGACCTTCGCATGACCGTCTCCTCTCGTTGTCTACGAAGGAGACGCGACCGCGGCGAAATCATCACGGCCCAACTCGACCGCAACGGTTTCTCAACAATCAGGTCGGCGGCGGCGCCCGCGGCAGCCGGATCTCGGCGGCGAGCCCGCCCAGCGCCGCCCGCGCGAACGACACCTCGCCGTGGTGGCGCGCGACGATGCCGCGGACGATCGCCAGGCCGAGGCCGTGGCCGCCGGTGTCGCGGCTGCGCGACGGATCGATCCGCAACAGGCGGCGGCCCAGCCCCGCGAGCAGCTCGTCGGGGACGCCCGCGCCCGAGTCCTCGACCCGGACCACCACCGCGTCGGCGTCGGCGGTCAGCGCCACGCACACCGTGCCGCCGCGAGCGTGGCGCGCCGCGTTGTCGAGCAGGTTGGTCAGCACCTGCTCGATCCGCAGCGGATCGACGCGGGCCGACGCCGACACGACCTGGCACGCCAGCGTGCACGCGCCCGCGGCGGCGAGGCGGGCGCGATCGACCACGCCGGTCACCAGGGCGCCGACATCGCACACCTCGAGCAGCATCGGCAAGGTCGGGTCCTCGAGGTGCGCGACCTCGCGGATGTCGGCGATCAGCCGCTCGAGCCGCGCGCTCTCGCGCTCGAGGTGATCGAGCAGCCGCCCGCGATCGACGTCGCTCTCGCGCAGCGCGTGGGCGATGCCGAGCAACGTCGTCGTCGGCGTCGCCAGCTCGTGGGCGAGATCGGCGAACAGCCGGCGGCGCTCGAGGTCGGCCTCGCGCAGCTGCGCGATCGATCGCTCCA
>JAYTAJ010000158.1:0-11086 GCA_043737575.1 Myxococcales bacterium
GCGCGCCAGCTCGACCAGCAACCGCGACACGAAGAACTGCAGCACCGAGATGTCGGTGAGCGCGACCGCGCTGACGATCATGAGCCGCGTCTTGCCGTCCTTCGGCGCCAGCATGGTGTGGATGTCGAGCACCTCGCCGCCGCCCGACAACAGCTGGCCGCGCTGGATCGCGAGCGTGTCGAGATCTTCGGCGACCGCGCTGAAGTGCCGCGTCAGGTTGCCGACCGCGGCCAGCAGCTCGGGATCCGGGCGCGAGATGGTGTCGCGTAGATCGTCGAGCGTCGCGCCCGACGTGTCGGCGTGCAGCTCGATCGCCTTCTTCAGGATCGCCGCCCGCTTCTTCTGCGAGTCACCCTTGCCGTAGCCGATCATCGCCGCGAGCCCGCTCGCCGCGGTGGTCGAGACCTGATCGCGTTCCTGGCTGGTCATCTCCGGCATGCCGGCCGGGACGATCGGGATGCGCAGCGGCCGGCCGGTCGCTTCCCCCGGGGTGTAGAGATCGACGTGGATCTTGGCGCGCAGCGCTTGCTTGCGGCGCGCCGCCTCGGGATCCGCGGGCACCTCACGCCACCACTCGTCGCTCGCGTAGCGGGCGAGATCGCCCTTGCGATCGACCAGCAGCACCGCGATGCCCCGCTCGAGCAGCTGCTCGATGATGTTGAGCGCGATCGTGGTCTTGCCGCTGCCGGTGGTGCCGAGGAATGCGGCATGGACCTTGAGCGCCTCGACGTCGAGCGTGACCGGCTCACCGCGCATGGTCGGCGTCACGCCGAGGCGAAGCTGATGCGTGGGCGTCGCGATCGGCGCCGAGAGCGGTCGCGGCGGCGATGGCGGTGGTGGCGGGATCAACGGCAACTGTCTGGCGATCGGCGGTTGCGGCGGCGGCGTCGCCCGGACCGGTGTCGCGACCGGCACACCGTCGAGGTCGAGCAGCTTGCGGAACAGCGCCAGTCGCGCGATCGGCCGCTGCTGCGTGCGCCACGCCGCGAAGCCAGGATCGGTGCGGTGACGCGCGGCGAAGCCATCGAAGGCCGCGATGGCGCGCAGGTCGCCGTCGTCGGCCGTGAGCGGCACGCCGTCGGCGGCGACCAGCTGGCCGATCAGCTTCGCGATCTGGGTCTTCGGACCGAACGAGAACTCGGAGGTGCGCAGCGCGACGGCGATCGTCTCGGGGCCGATGTCGGCGCGCAGCGCCTCGATCTGGCGGCCCAGGTGCCCGCCCTGGTTCGGCTTGTTGCAGACCGCGACGAGCCGGCGCTTGCGGCCGGCGGGCGTGATCGTCAGCCGCAAGCCCTGACGCCTCGTGGTCGTCGCCAGCCCAAGCTCGTCGGCGCACGCGGCGACGCCGCGCTCGATCAGCTGCAACAGTCCGGCATCGTCGTCGGACACCGCGATCTCGTCGACCAGCGCGTCGTTCCACGCGCGATCGATCGCGTCGAGATCGACTGCCGCGGCCGGTCCCGGCGGCGCCGATGGCGGCGCCGCGCGTTCGCCGAGATCGACCAAGGTCGCGGCGGCGATGCATCGCTCCTGGTACTTGCGGAAGAACGCGAGGCAGTCGCGGGCGCGCTGGTTGTGGAGCTCATCGAGCTGCTCGGGGCGGAACGGGAACAGCGCGTCATCGTCGCGCCAGCTGACGTCGACGGCGTCGTAGAGGTACTCGAGGCGGCGCGCCAGCATGACCTCGATCTCGCCGCGCCCGCGCTGCGCGGTGAGCCGCACCGGCGCCGGATCGCGCTCGAGCCGATCGACAGTCGACTGGTTCAGCCGGGGCCGGATCTGATCGTAGACGTCGTCGAGGCACGCGATCACCACCAGCGCCGAGGGCAACGCGTCGGTGACGCGGCGGACCGCGTCGATCGCGCGCTGGATCCGCTCGTGGCCGCGGGCGTCGGGGATGGCGTCTTCGATCTGATCGATCAGCAACACGAACGCCGCGAGCTGGAGCTGGTACGCGAGCTGTCCGAGCTGGACGATCGTGCGGCCCGGGTCTTCCGGTTGCAGCCGCGGCGCGAGGCCGCCGAGCATCTCCTGCTCGTACGACGTCAGCGGCTCGCAGCGCAGGAACTTGATGATGCGGCGCTGGAGCGCAGGATCGCGGCGCTGGAGCAGGAGCAGCGCGTGGACGAGATCGCTGTCGACGCTGGCGAGCGCCTCGGTGCGAACCAGTCGATCGACCAGCTGGCCGATGAACGACGGCAGCTCGGCCGTCGTCAGCTCACCGGTCCGCAGCCGCTCGATCGCCGCCGCGGCCAGCGCGCCGTCGTACTCGGCGAGCCCATCCGACAGATAGATCAGCCCGGCCTCGGGCCGATCGGGCGCGTTGTACGGGCGCTCGAGCGAGTCGACCACCTTGGTCAGCACGTAGCGCGCGTAGTCGCCGACGTCGGACGACATCTGCAGGTAGCCGACGTAGCCAAGGCCGCGCTCGTGAACGCTGGCGCGAAACGCGCGCAAGAGGTGGGTCTTGCCGCTGCCGGCGCCGCCGAGGACGAGCAGCGTGCGCCCATGCCCGCCACCGTGGCGGGCCGGCGTGATCGCGTGCTCGAGCTGGCTCTCGAACGCGGCGCGCGCGTCGCCGTGGATGGTCTCCACATCGAACGGATCGCGCTCGAAGATCTGCGCGCCATGCGCCACCGACGAGAACACCTCGGGCGCATCGGGCCGACAGAACGCGAGCACGCGCGGATCGACGCCGGGTTCGGGCGCGGCCTCGAACAGGCCGCGGAGCTTGTCGCGGGCCACGCGCTCGGTCGCCGAGTCACGATCGGCGAAGACCGCGTCCATGATCCGGACCAGCATGCGCTCGAGACCGCGCGTCATCGCTTCGTTGTGGGCGAAGGCCGCGACGCGCTTGCACAGCCGGACCCCGCGCCACAGGCTGGGGCCCGGGTTGCCGAACGGGCCGCGATCCTGGCGGTGGATGCGCAGGAACTCCAGCAGCTCGGCGTCGGTGAGCTCGGACTCGCCGAACGCCTCGTACTGCGGCAGCACGGCGAAGTAGCGCGGCGCCGCCACCCGCGCGAGCGGCAGCGTGCTCGCCAGCTCGTCGTCGTCGACCTTGCCATCGGCGTCGGTGGCGAGGTGCGCGACCCGCAGGCAGTCGTCGAGCAACGCCAGCGACGCGAGCACGCGGAACGGCGCGCGCTCGGTGGCGCTATCGCGCCGCAGCTCGGCGACCAGTTCGTCGCGCAGGGGTCCGGTCGCGCTGTGGTTGAGCTGACTGCAGGTGGCGTTGAGCCAGGTGAGCAGCTCGTCGGACTGCAGGGGTTCCCAGGTGGTGGTCACGACCGGCCTCTTCTCTCGACGAAGTGGTAGCGAGTCTCGAGGTGCGAGATCTCGGACTCGCGCACCAGGTCCGGATCCATCGCGGCGATCAGATCGGCCCGCGCCAGTGACACCGTGCCGGCCTGGTGGGCCGCGATGAGCCGCCGCTTGAAGTCGTCGAGCGTCACGCTCGCGAACGCGGGATCGCGCCACAGGCTGCTGATGAAGACCTTGCGCTCGCCGAAGACACCGTCGGTGGTGCGCTCGGCGGCGGTGCGCACGGTGGTCGCGAAGTCGTCAGCGCTCCAGGCCTGGCCGCACAGCCACCGCCGCACCAGCGCCTCACGCAGCGCGCGGAGATCGGCGCGCACCGCCCCTGTCTCGCGCGCGGCCAGGAGCGCGGCGCGGCGCTCGACCGACCCGGTGCCAGCGCCCAGGACCTGGCTGACGAAGTGCGCGCGCAGCTCCGGCGGCGTGCGGCGCGGACGTCCCGGCAACCCGAGCGCGTGCCACACCAGCGCGTCGCAGACCGCGCCGAGCGTCGGCGGCGGACCGCCGATCCACAGCGCGAGCGCGCGACCGATCGTCGCCGCGACCCAGGCATCGCGGCCTTTCAGGCGGGCCTGGCCGCGCGCGTCGGTCACGCCGAGCGCGAGCGCCGGCACGATCTGCTCGTGCAAGCGCTTCCAGCTCAGCTCACCTGTCGCCGCGAACCGCGCTTCGGCCGCCGCGTCGGGGTTGCGCGCTTGGCGCTGGTCGTCGAGATCTCCCGCCGCGGTCAACCGCGCGGTCGCCTCGAAGATCGCCGTCGACCAGCGCGCCTCGTCGTAGGACGCGGGCGCGAACGGCCGCAGGGCCTGGGCGATCGCGCCGTGCGCCAGCGGCCGCGCCGACGTCGCGATGCGACCGAGCACCAGGTCGTCGAGTCGCGCCGTCACCAGAGCCGCCTTGTCGTGAGCTTCCATCGTCAACCCTTCTTGGTCCGTCGCGCGCCAGCCTTGATCCCGATGAACTTGACGATCGTCTGCACGAGCTTGCTCGCGTCGGCGAGGACATCGTCCGCGAGGAAGCGGAGCACCGCGTAGCCGTGGGCCTGGATCATCAGATCCTTCTCCCGATCACGGCGGTAGTGGGCGGCGTCCGTGAAGTGGCGATAGCCGTCGATCTCGACGACCAGATCGTGCGCGCGCGCCAGGAGATCGGCCTCGACCGCGCGGCCACCGAAATGGAACGACAGCGTCTGGTTGAGCTGGAACTGCCCGGCGGTCGACGGTGACGCCTCGAGCGCCTCGAACATCCGCAGCTCGGGTTGGCTGCGCGCCTTCGCCGGCACGAACGATCGGACCGGCGACGGCCCGTCGGCCTCGACCTCCAGCACGCCCTCGGCGATGAACACCGCCAGTCGATCGGCATGGGCTTTCAACCACCGAGCCAGCGCCTCCGGATCCACGACGAGCACCACCGGCTCATGCGGTGCGCGCGTCGCGATCGCGAACGCGTTCGTCGCCGCCTCGGTCAGCCACTCGTCGCCGCTGCTTGCGGGCTGCACGAACGCCAGCCGCTCCTCGGACCCGCGCGCGGTCAGCGTCAACCACGCCGTCCACAGCGCCCGCGCCGCCTCGGCACTTCCCGCCAGCGTCGTGACGCGCGGCGTGCCGTGGTCACGCACCCATTGATGGCGCGCGAGCACCCGCATGCTCGCGTCCTGATCACGCGCCCCCATGGTCAGACTCTACGACAGGCCCACTTCCAGATCTGCGGCCCGCCGCGCAGATTCGGACTACCGCTGGGGTAGCCGCTCAAGCTCGGCGTGCGAACACCGGCACGATCCGCGCGTCGATCTCGTCGAGGAACGCTCGCGCACCGTTGCGCTCACCCCGCTGGTGTAGGCGCTCGCGATCGCCGAGGCACGCGTGCTCGCGGTCGCGGTCGCCGTCGGTCAGCTGGGTCAACACACGCTTGGCGTCGGTCAGGGCGTCATTTGGATGCGCGGTCAGTCGATGGGACTGCGTCGTCGGATCGAAGGAGAGCGCCCGCCGAGCGTCGTCGAGTCTGCATTGCTCGCTCGCATCGTGCGGGGCGAAGCCGGACACGATCCAGGCCTCGATCTCGGGCTCGGGAGTCGCCGCGACGGTCGATCATGGGCGATACCCGGTTTCGTTGCTACCACACGGGCGCGGCCGGAGGCTCGCTGTCACCACGCGCGGCAGGCGTCGTCGGGGATGGCGGGGACGCGGGTCCAGGTGAAGCCTTGGGGCGTGCGCGGCGTGCGCGTGAAGCACGGGCCGTAGGCGTCGGCGGCGGGATCGGGATCGCCGCCGCGCTCGATCACGGCGTCGAAGCGCGCGGCGCCCGCGGCGCCGAGCTCGCGCACGACGAGGACGCGGACGGCGTCGGCGGGGAGCTCGGGGCCGCTGGGTTGCGCGCGCGCGGCGCGGTAGAGCTCGCGCATGAGCTCGTCGAGGGTGCCGCGCGAGGCGCGGCGGAGGGAGGCGTCGAGCTCGGCGGCGTAGAGCGCGCCGCGGGTGTACGGCACGATCGACAGCTCGGCGTCGCGGAAGAAGTCGCGGCGGATCTGGTCGTTGGTCGCGGCGGCGCGCGGGTTGTCGAAGTGGCGGGTCGCGATGTCGTTGATGACCTCGAGGAACTCGTCGACGGAGATGAGGCCAGCGCGAAACCCGAGCACGCCCGCGTAGTGGACGGTGAAGCCTTCGGTGAACCAGTAGTTCGTGCCCTCGGGGCCGGCCAGGCGCAGGCGTAGGCCGAGCCAGCGATGCAACAGCTCGTGGGCGACGTTGATCTTGAGGCGGCGGCCGAACGGCGTGCGCGGCCCGATCGCCGACAGCATCGAGGTCTCTTGCCCGACGCCGTTGGCGCGCTCGCCTTGGACCGCGAGCACGCGCACGAAGATCGCGTAGTCGCCGGGCTCGTCGTCGCCGAAGAACCCGCGCTCGGCGGCCAGCACGCGCGCGGCCCAGGCGGCGGCGGCGGCGACGTCGAACGACGGCGCGCCGAACCACGCGGTGCGCAGGCGCATCGTGCCGACGTCGGCGGTGGTGCGCTGGGGATCGCCGTGGAAGTAGACGGCGCCGTGCAGCTCGGGCAGCTCGGCGACGAGGTCGGCGATCGGGCCGTCGCCGAAGCTGCTCGCGCCCGCGCCGCGGGTGGTGGCGGGACACGCGGGCGGCGCCCACGCGACGCGGATGCGGTGGCGCTGCGTCGATCCGGGCAGCACGAGGAAGTGCGCGCCGAGCCCGCCGAGGCCGGTCGCGTCGTGGCGGAGCCCCTCGCGCGGACCGTCGGCGGTCGTCGGGATCGAGCCGACGCGGTAGCGCAGCGTGATCGGCGCGACCGCATCGCGGGTCGGCACCAGCTCGAGCATGCCGTCGCGGATCCGGCGGTCGAGCGGCAGCGCGCCGCCGCGATCGTCGGCGCTGGCGTCGGTGATCCGATCGGCGGTGCCCGCGGCGCCCATGACCTCGTCGGCGAGCTGGAACGCGGGGCGCCCTGCCAGCGGCACCGACAGCGCCACCGCGAGCCCGTCGGGGACGTCGACGGTACAGGTCGGCGTCAGGGTGAGGGTCACGTCGGGCGGCGCCGCGCCGGCGTCGAGCGAAGGCGACCGCGGCGTCGCGTCGGCGGCGGGCGGCGCGGTCGCGGCGTCGCGGCGCCCACCGCAGGTGCAGCCTGCCCAGCACGCGAGCACCACCAGCGTCGGCCGCACGGTCACGCGCGTAGTGTGCGATGATCGCGCGCGCGTGAACATCCTGTTCGTTGCTTCGGAGGTCGCGCCCTACGCCAAGACGGGCGGGCTCGCGGACGTGGCGGCGGCGCTGCCGAAGTCGCTGCGTCAGCTCGGCCACGACGTGCGCGTGGTCCTGCCGTTCTACAGCAGCGTCGACACCAGGGGCGTGACGCTCGAGGTGGTGGTGCGCGATCTGGAGATCCGGCTCGGCCGCCATCGCTACACCGTGACGATCGTCGTCGCGACGCCGGCGAGCGGCGACGCGGTGTACCTGGTGCATTGCCCCGCGCTCTATCACCGCGCGTCGATCTACACGGCGGATCCCGACGAGCACCTGCGGTTCCTGGTGCTGTCCCGCGCGGCGCTCGAGGTGTGTCAGCGGCTGGGCTTCGCGCCCGACGTCGTCCACTGCAACGACTGGCAGACCGCGCTGATCCCGCTGACCCTGAAGTGTCGCTACGCGTGGGACGCGCTGTTCGCCAAGACGCGGACGCTGCTCACCATCCACAACCTCAACTACCAGGGCGCGTTCCCCGCCCGCACGGTCGCCGACACCGGGCTCGGCGACTCGGTGCATCTGTTCCACCAGGATCAGCTCGCGGCCGATCGGGTGAACTTCCTCCTCCACGGCATCCTCTACGCCGACGGCGTCAGCACCGTCAGCCCGACCTACGCCCACGAGATCCAGACGGCGCAGCACGGCGCCGGGCTCGACGGCCTCCTGCGCGAGCGCAGCTCGACGGTGGTCGGCATCTTGAACGGCGTCGACTACGACGAGTGGAGCCCGGACCGCGATCGCCTGATCCCGCACCGCTTCGACGTCCACGATCGCCGCGGCAAGGCCGCCAACAAGCACGCGCTCCTGGCGCGCTTCGATCTGCCGTACGTCGATCGGGTGCCGGTCATCGGCATCGTGTCGAGGCTGGCGGGACAGAAGGGCTTCGCGCTGATCGGCGAGACGCTCCCGGATCTGCTGCGGCGCCACCGCGTCCAGCTGGTGGTGCTGGGCAGCGGCGAGGCCCGGTTCGAGCGGATGTTCCACCAGCTCGAGGCGACGTTCCCGCACCAGGTCGGCTTCCACCGCGGCTTCTCGAACGAGCTCGCCCACCTGATCGAGGCCGGCAGCGACATGTTCCTCATGCCGTCGGTGTACGAGCCGTGCGGCCTCAACCAGATGTACAGCCTGCGCTACGGCACGGTGCCCATCGTCCACAAGACCGGCGGCCTGGCCGACACGGTCCGGCCATGGGACCCCTCGACCGGGCGCGGCACCGGCTTCGTCTTCGAGCACCACGATCGCGCCGGCCTGCGCTGGGCGATCGAGCGTGCGCTCGCCACCTACCACGACGCCCACGCCTGGCGCCGCCTCGTCGCGCAGGGCATGGCCGAAGATTTCTCGTGGGACGCGCAGACCAAGCTCTACGAGCTGCTGTATAGCCGCCTGCGCTGAAGTTCTGGGCGGGCTGTCGCCAGCCCACCCCCCGGCGAGGTCACGCCCCCGCCGGGTCCCCCCACCAAGACGCGAGACCCGGCCATGCACATCGTCTTCGTCGAGCCCCGGTTCCCCGGCAACCAGAAGCAGTTCGTGAAGGCGCTGGCCGAGATCGGCGTCGCCATCACCGCGATCGGCGAGGGCAGCAAGCAGACGCTCGACGACGACCTCCGGCAGTGGCTCACGCACTACGAGCAGGTCGACAACGTCACCGACGAGGCCGGCCTCTTGCGCGCGCTGCGCTTCGTGCAGAGCCGGGCCCACGTCGATCGCATCGAGGCCACGGTCGAGGCCCACGTCATGCCGGTCGCCAAGGTGCGCGAGGCCGCCGGCATCCCCGGCACCTCGGTGCGGACCGCGTTCCTGTGCCGCGACAAGCCGGCGATGAAGGAGGTCCTGCGCGCCGGCGGCATCCCGTGCGCGCAGTCGACCGCGGCCGCGTCGGTCGCCGAGGTCACCGCCTTCGTCGAGCAGATCGGCTTCCCGGTCGTCTTGAAGCCGCGCGACGGCGCCGGCGCCTCGGGCGCGATCCGCGTCGACTCGGTGATCGGCCTGGCCGACGCGCTGCGCGGGCTCGGCGTCGATCGCGGCCGCGCCGTCGCGGTCGAGGAGTACATCGAGGGCCACGAGGGCTTCTACGACACGCTCTCGATGCAGGGCGAGATCGTCCACGACTTCGTCAGCCACTACTACCCGAACGTGCTCGAGGCGATGCGCACGCGCTGGATCTCGCCGCAGATCTGCGTCACCAACCGCGTCGACGAGGTCAGCGCCTACGACGAGGTGAAGGCGATGGGCGCCAAGGTCGGCCGGCTTCTCGGCATCGAGACCTCGGCGACCCACATGGAGTGGTTCTTCGGCCCCAAGGGCCTCAAGTTCTCCGAGATCGGGTGCCGGCCGCCGGGCGTGCGCACGTGGGACCTCTACAACGTCGCCAACGACGTCGACCTCTACCGCGAATGGGCGATGGCGCTGGTTCACCACCGCCCGGGCGCCCGGCTGTCGCGGCGCTACGCCACCGGCATCATCGCGCTGCGCCCCGAGTGCGACGGTCACATCACCGGCTACGAAGGGCTCGGCCGCATCGAGCAGGCGTTCGGCAACTGGATCATCGACGCGCATCTGCCGCCCGCAGGCACGCCGACGCAGGGCGTGTCGGCTGGCTACATGGCGAACGCGTGGATGCGGTTCAAGCACCCCGACTATGACGAGGTGCGCCGCATGCTGGACGCCGTGGGTCAGACCGTGAAGGTTCGCGCTCGATGAAAGGAGCCTTGCTGGGCCCGCAGCACGTCATCTCGTCGGTGAAGACGGTGGTGCAGGCTCTCGCGCTCGATGCACGCGTCGCGCTGATTACCGCCGGCTGGCAGGAACGCGAAGACCAGGACGCCGAGCTTCACGATCTGCTGGGAAAAAAGACGCTGAACTTGAACCTGTACCAACGCGGCGAGCAGGTGTTCACCACCGATCTCGAGTACCGCAAGATGCACCGCGCGAAGCAGGACAAGCTGCGCCAACGGCAGGAATACTACCGGTACCGCATCAACCGGTTCGGCGACGCGGCGCTCGACATCGCGCGGCTCGCGGCCGGCAGCGCGTTCGAAGAAGACGAAGCGCGCGTCTCGATCGAAAGCATTCGCAACTGCGACCTCGCCCACCTGCAGCACTGCCGCGAAGCGCGCGAAGAGTTCGAGCACCTCGCCAAGCAGACCGAGCGGGAATCGATCGCCCGGCACCGCGAAGAGATCGCCAACATCCTTCGCAGCACGAAGGTGGTCGTCATCGCCGGCGGCCACGTCGCGGTGCTGCTGAACCGCCTGCGCATGTTCGGCATCGCCGAGCTTCTCGACGACCAGCTGCTCGTCGCCTGGTCTGCCGGAGCGATGGTGACAGGTGACCAGGTCGTCCTCTTTCATGAGACGCCTCCGCAGGGGCGCGGCGTGAGCGAAGTGATGGACGAAGGCCTGGGCCTGCACCACGGCATTCTTCCGCTGCCGAACCCGAAGATGCGGCTGCAGCTCGACAACCCGCTGCGCGTCGGGTGGCTCGCGCGCCGCAATTCGCCGAACCGCTGCATCGCGTTCGATCACGGCGAGTACGTGATGTTCTCGAAGCGGAAGTGGTTCGGCGCCGTCGGCACGCAGTGGCTGAAGACAGACGGCACGGTGACTCCGGTGTGGACGTCGTGACGCTGGCCGTCGACACGCTGAAAGCGAGCAAGCCCGACAACGCCGCCATCGACGCGTTCATGAAGGGCCGCGTCTTCCCCATCGTCGAGGGCGGCAAGGTCACCTTCGTCTTTCGCGGCCACGCCGAGGCCGTGCACTTGAAGAGCTGGGTCTACGGCCTGCCGAACTCGCAGAACCTGCACCGCATCGCCAACACCGACTTCTGGTTCCTGACCCTCGAGATCCCGCCGCGATCGCGCGTCGAATACAAGCTCGAGATCGTCAACGCGGGCACGGGCAGGTGGATTGAAGATCCCTTGAACCCCTTCCGCGCGCGAGACCCATTCGGGGCGAACTCGGTTGCGCACGGTGAAGGCTACGAAGTGCCCGAGTGGGCGAACCACGACCCCGAAG
>JAYTAJ010000159.1:0-4792 GCA_043737575.1 Myxococcales bacterium
GTGTCGATCGAGGGCCGCACCGTGGCGCTCTTGCCGATCTTGCTCGCGGCGATCCGCAGCGGCGACATCGTCCTCGAGCCGGGCGGCGGGCTGGTCGAGGGCGCCGGCCTCAACCTGCGCCTGCCCGAAGGCGAGCTGGTCTACCTGCCCGCCGATCGCCTCGCGCGCTGGCTGCGCCCGCTGATCGAGCTCGAGCTGAACGGCATCGACGCCGCGGGCCTCCTCCGCATCCCGGCGCCGGTCGCGGCCCAGCTCGACGAGCTCGACGACGCGGTCACCCCCGCGCTGCTCGCCGCGCGGGCCCAGCTCGACGGCCTGCTCACCCTCGCGCCCGCCCACGAGAGCGATCGCTTCCGCGGCACGCTGCGCCCGTACCAGCGGCTCGGCCTCGGCTGGCTGCGCGTGCTCCACGACGCCGGGCTCGGCGGCCTGCTCGCCGACGACATGGGCCTCGGCAAGACCGTCCAGGTCCTGGCGTTCCTCGACGAGCTGCAGCTCGACGCCGGCGCGCCCGCGCTGGTGGTCGCGCCGCGCAGCGTGGTCGGCAACTGGGCCCACGAGGCGACCCGCTTCGCGCCCGGGCTGCGGCCGGCGATCCACCTCGGCGCCGATCGCCCGCAAGACGCCGCGGCGGTCACGCGCGCGCCGCTGGTCGTCACGTCCTACCAGACGCTGGCGCGCGATCTCGAGCTGCTGCGCGCGGTGCGCTGGACCACCGTCCTCTTCGACGAGGCCCAGGCGATCAAGAACCCCGACACCCAGCTGCGCGCCGCCGCCGCCGCGCTCACCGCGCAGAGCCGCTTCTGCGTCACCGGCACGCCGATCGAGAACCACCTCGGCGAGCTGTGGTCGCAGCTCGATCTCGCGGTGCCCGGCCTGCTCGGCCGTCGCCGCTCCTTCGACGCCCTGTTCCGCCGCCCGATCGAGCGCCACGCCGCGCAGCCCGTGCTCGATCACCTGCGCCAGCGCATCCGCCCGTTCCTCTTGCGTCGCACCAAGCAGCACGTCGAGCTCGATCTGCCGCCGCGCACCGAGATCGTCGAGCGCATCGATCTCGACGTCGCCCAGCGCGACCTGTACGAGAGCTTGCGCCTCAGCCTCGACGCCGACGTCAAGAAGGCCCTCACCGACGCCGGCCTCCCCGGCGCCTCGATGGCGATCCTCGACGCCCTCCTCAAGCTCCGCCAGTGCTGCTGCGATCCGCGCCTGATCAAGCTGCCCGAGGCCCGCGCCGTCGAGGGCTCCGCCAAGCTCGAGCGCCTCCTCGCCAAGCTCGAAGAGCTGGTCGACAGCGGCCGGTCCACCCTCGTCTTCTCGCAGTTCACCTCGATGCTCACGCTGATCGAGCGCGCCTGCGCCGCCGCCAACCTGCCCACGCTCAAGCTCACCGGCCAGACTCGCGATCGCGAGAGCGTCGTCCGCCGCTTCCAGGCCGGCGAGGCCCCCATCTTCCTCGTCAGCCTCAAGGCCGGCGGCGTCGGCCTCAACCTCACGCGCGCCGACACCGTCATTCACTACGATCCGTGGTGGAACCCCGCCGCCGAGGCCCAGGCCACCGACCGCGCCCACCGCATCGGCCAGGACAAGCCCGTCCTGGTCTACAAGCTCGTCGCCCGCGGCACCGTCGAAGAAGCCATCTGCCAGCTCCAGGACGACAAGCGCCGCCTCACCGCCGTCACCCTCCACGACGGCGGCGTCACCCACCTCGCCCCCGCCGACCTCCACGCTCTCTACCGCTTCGCCACTGCCACCCTACCCGATCCAGACTGACCTGCTTTCCCGGGCACCTCGTCGATCGCGATCAGCCCGCCTCAAGGCTCCGGACGCCAGTCGCCGTCACGGGAACGCGAGCGTGTACCGCCCATGCACCAGCCCCACCGTCGCCCCGCCCTGCCACCCGGCGACGTCGAGCGTCCCGTCGCACGCGAGCGTCAGCCGATACACCAGCGCGCCCTCGCCGTGGAACGGGCCGCCCGCGGCGACGACGACGCGCGCGCAGCTGGGTACGCCTGACGGGCCGACACCGCACACGGAGGCGGTGCGACGCTTGCTGCGTCCAGGAGGACCGTCCTCGGTCAGCGCGGTGATCTCGGCGCCGCCGTCGCCGAGGCGATCTTGCGCGGTGAGCTGCGAGACGTCGGCGACGCGGGGCTCGTCGTCGGGACCGTGGGGCCAGAACTCGCGGACGAGCGTGGTCGTCCACCAGCCGCGCGCGGTGCGGAGCGCGAGCCGGTGCTCGGGGATGTTGTCGGGTCCGAGCGGCCGCTGCGGATCGCCGGTCGCGCACTGCACGATCTCGAGGAACGGCGCGATCGCGGGGACGCGGGCGCGCTCGGTGCAGTCGGCGGCGACGGCTGGAGACGGGCCCATCAACGCCGAGGTCGACCAGGCGCCGCCCGCGGTCGGCGCCGCGGCCACGGCTTGATCGACGAACGTGTCGGGGTGGAGCGGCGCGACCTCGAACGGCGTCGTGCAGGTCGAGGCGATCGCGGACGGGCCGGGCCGGTTGGCGGTCAGCGCGGGCGCCGCGGCGCCGGGATCGCGGCTGCACGCTGCCGCGACGACCGAGATCAGGAGCGCGGACCGATGCATGGGCCTGTCGAGCCTACACCGCGCCGCGTCGAGCGCCGCGACAGATCATGTCCTCACGCGCGGGCCGCGCCTGGGCGATGCTGCGCCCCATGCGTACCCTGCCCTGGCTCACCTCCGCGACCGCGCTGCTGGCGGTCACGGTTCTCGGCTGCGGACCGACCTCGCCCGACAACCCCGGCGACGACGATCCCGACGCCGACACCAGCGGCGATCCCGACGCCGACACCAGCGGCGATCCCGACGCCAACACGACGCCCGACATCGACGCGTCGTGCGGCATGCAGAGCCAGGACATCGCCGTCGAGAACCTCGGCGATCCGCCCGACCTGCTGATCGTCCTCGATCGCTCGGGCTCGATGAGCTCGCCGATCCCCACCTTCCCGCCGACCTTCGTCTCGAAGTGGCAGATCATGCGCGACGCGCTCAACGCCGCCGTCACGCAGCGCCAGGATCAGATCCGCTTCGGGCTGACCGAGTTCCCGACCGACGACGACTGCGCGGTCGGCCCCAGCGCGCTGCGCGTGCCGATCGATCTCGGCCAGGCCCCCGAGGTCGCGTCGTACTTCAACGCCCGCAGCCCCAACGGCAACACGCCCTCGGATCTCGGCCTGCAGGCCGCGCTCACCCACTACAACTCGATCCCCGCGAACCCGGCGGGCCGCTACGTCCTGTTCGCCACCGACGGCGAGCCGACCTGCACCGCCACCGAGCAGACCACCATCGCCGCGGTCACCGCCCTCGCCAACGCGGGCATCAAGACGTTCGTCCTCGGGTTCGGCGGCGCGTTCGTCAGCGGCGGCGTGCTCAACGGCGCTGCGCTCGCGGGCCAGGTGCCGCGCCCGGGTGGCCCGCCGCACTACTACGCCGCCAACAGCGCCGCCGAGCTCAGCGCCGCGCTCCAGACGATCGCGGGCGGCCTCATCGTGCCGTCGTGCAGCTACCAGCTCGCGACGCTGCCGCCCGTCCCCGACGACGTCACCGTCACGCTCAACGGCAGTCCGGTGCCGCGCTCGACGATGCACACCAACGGCTGGGACTATCACCCCGACGCCATGACGATCACGTTCTTCGGCACGTACTGCGATCAGATCATCGCGGGCGCGGTCGGCAACGTCGCCTTCTCGTACGGCTGCCCCGGTCCGATCGTCGACTGAGCACGTCGCGGTGCCCCCTACTTCGCGGTGAAGCGGTACACGTCGCCGCCGAGCGACACCAGGTACAGCTCGCCGTCGTGATCGACGCCGAACGACGACAGCTGGGACAGCGTGCTGTCGGGATCGAGCGCCGCCTTCCAGTCCCAGTGGGCGCGGATGCCGTCCTTGCTCCAGCGAAAGCTGCGCACGATCGCGGTGCAGAAGTCGGCGTAGAAGTAGACGCCGTCGAGGGCAGGCAGCGCCTTGCCGCGATACACCGCGCCGCCCGTGATCGAGCAGCCGTCGGCGTGGGGATAGTCGGTGACCGGTGGCGTGAACGCCGACTGATCGCAGCGCTCGGCGTCGTAGCAGTGGCGGCCCTCGGTGACGTTCCAGCCGAAGTTGTGGCCGGTCAGGCGATCGGCCGGCACGACGTAGACCATCTCCCACGCGTTCTGCCCGACGTCGCCGATGTACAGATCGCCGGTCTTGGCGTCGAACTCGTAGCGCCACGGGTTGCGCAGGCCGATCGCCGTGATCGTCGGCTTCGCCCCCGGCGTGTCGACGTCGAGTCGCAGCATCTTGCCGAGGAGCGCGGTCGGATTCTGGCCGTTGCCTTTGGGATCGCCCGCCGCGCCGCCGTCGCCGGTCCCGATCCACAGCGCGCCATCGGGGCCGAACACCAGGTGGCCGCCGTTGTGGTTCGAGTACGGCTGCTCGATCATCAGCACCTCGCGCGCGGTCTTCGGGTCGACCCGATCGGGATCGTTGACGGCGACCTGATACTCGACGACGTGGGTGTCGCCCGCGCGATCGGTGTAGTCGACGTAGAGCTTGCGGTTGTCGGCGAACCGCGGATGGAACGCGAGCCCGAGCAGGCCCTGCTCGTTCTCCGACGACACCCCGCGCGACAGATCGAAGAACACCGTCGGCGTGCGCTGGCCGCCCTCGATCACGCGGATGCGCCCGACCTGCTCGACCACGAACAGCCGCTGGCGCGCGTCGCCGGGCGCCGCCACCAGCGCGACCGGACGCGTGAAGCCGGTCGCGATCGTCGTGAGGCCGAT
>JAYTAJ010000160.1:0-2047 GCA_043737575.1 Myxococcales bacterium
GTCGCCGTCGGCCGGGCCGCCCTCGTCGCACTGGCGGTTGCAGTTCTGATCGACGCCATCGCACGCGACGTCGTCGGCCTCGGGGTGGATGTCGGCCGCGGCCACGCCGCGCACCTCGCCTTCCTCGACGCAGTCGGGGGCGTTGAAGCGCTCGCAGCTCGACTGCCGGACCGAGCCGATCGCGTTCGACTCGCCGTGGCAGGTGACGTAGCCGTCGCCGTCGACGTCGACCACCGCGGCGTCGCAGCCGCCGTTGTCGCGACGCGCGCACGCCTCGTCGACGCCGTTGCAGGTGTCGTCGAGCTGATCGGGGTGGATCTGCGCGGGCGCGACGGTGGCGCCGAACATGTCGCGCTCGCCGACGTCGTCGGCGCAGTCGCCGTCGCAGCGCCGCCAGCCGTCGCCATCGTCGTCGGTGAGATCGGCCGCCGAGTCGGGGCAGCAGTCGGTGTCGACCGCGCTGCAGTCCTGGACCGCGTCCGGGTTGATGTCGGGCACGAGGTCGTTGCAGTCGCCCGCGAGCTGACAGCCGATCGCGACGTCGGCGCGAAAGCCGTCGCAGTCGCGATCACCGAGCGGCACGATCGCGCGATCGCGGATCTGGTTCTTGGCCGGCCCGATGCGCGCATCGTCGTTCCACCACGCGCAGCCGCTGTCGGTGACGCCGGCCTGCTTGGCCTCGAGATCGAAGTCGGGCAGCGGCACGTCGACGCGGCGGATCTGGCCCTCGCCGAACCGGAGGAAGTCGTCGGCGTGGGCGAAGCCGATCAGCCGCGGCGCGGCGTCGCCGGAGTCGTCGTACGCCGCCACCGCGAACATCACCTCGGCGTCGAGCGCGAGCCCGCTGGCCGGGGTCAGCGACAGCTCGTAGGTGCGGGTGCCGAGCGCCGGATCGAGCGCGACGGTCATCGGATCGATCACCGCGCGTCGCCACCACGCGGCGGGGAACTCGGCGTCGGACTCGGGCGGCGCCACCGCGCCCGAGCCGAAGTAGACCTCGAGGCGAGTCGCGTGCTGCGCCTCGGTCTCGACGGCGTGGATGGACAGCACGATCGCGGTGTCGGGGCTACAGGCCCCGAGCGCGACGATCGACAACAGCGTCGCGACGGATACGCGAGCTCGCATGGATGACTCCCTCGGAAAGCGAATCTAGGTGGACGATCGTACGCGAGATCGTCGGGCGCCACGCCTAAATCGCCGCACACATCGGCCCACCCGCGCGACCCGCCGCACAGTACGCTCGCGCCGTGCTCGACGACTTCGTGCGCGCCCACCGGCTCGACGATCCGCGGGTCGCCGCTGCGGTCGCGCCGTGGCGGATCGAGCGCATCGCCGCCAGCACGGTGCGCACCGCGGTCGAGCTGGTGCTGGCGCGGCCGGGCTTCGCGCGGGTGCTGGTGTGCATCGAGCCGCGGGTCGACGGCGCCGAGCACCTGGCGGCGACGGCGACGCTGCACCTGTCGTACTACGCCGAGGACGGCGTCGATCACGGCGCGGCGGCGGTGGTGGTGCGGGCGCTGGCGGCGACGTTGCGCGGGCTCGAGGGCGACGGCGCGGGCGCGGCGGCGCGGCGATCGCTGCCGATCTTCCAGCGCAGCTTCGTCGAGCTGCGGGTCAACCGCGACTGCAACGAGCGCTGCCGGTTCTGCAACACCCCCGCCGACTCGCCGACGATCGTGCCCGACCCCGACGCGGTGCTCGCGCAGATCGCGGCGGCGGCGCGCGCGGGCTGCCGCGACCTGTTGCTCAGCGGCCGCGAGACCACGCTCGAGCCGCGGCTGCCCGACTACCTCGCGGCGGCGCGGGCCGCGGGGATCGCGACCCGCCGGGTCCAGACCAACGGCACCACGCTCGGACATCGGCCGCTGCTGGCGCGGCTGGTCGACGCCGGGATGAACGCGGTCGAGATGTCGCTCCACACCCTCGACGGCGACACCTTCGAGCACCTGATCGGGCCGCGCGCCCTGCTCGCTCACGCGATCGCCGGGCTGTCCGCGCTGGCGGCGTTCCCGTCGGTGCGGGTGACGCTGGTGATCGTGCTGACCGC